>CAZJNB010000214.1:0-4045 GCA_964547385.1 uncultured bacterium | reverse complement strand
AAATACAGCGTCATGTTCGCGGCGACGGCGAACTCGTGGCTCGTCAACGTCGCCGAACCCGATTCGCCTGCGCTGACGCGCTCACGGCCCGACGCATAAATGCCCCACTCGCCCCCATAACTTGCTTGGGTCCAACTGCCATCGCCCGAACCCGAAGTCTCGATCGTCCAGCCGTCCGGCGGGAACGAGCCTTCGAAGTCCTCGTTGATTAAGTCTACCGCGGCCGCGAGCGTCGCGGCCGTAACGACCAACGCTATTACTACGAAATACCTCCACATACTTACCTCCTCGCTTGATAAAGGCTACTTCGCGGCTGAAGTTCACCGCTCAATAACGATAATAATAGTTTTGTCGCTAGAGCGCCTTTACCCCCTTTTTATTATACTACTTTTCGTCGCTTGGTGCAAGTCGCCGCGGCGCTTTTTCACGGCCTTTATTAAATCCTTGCGTCTTGTCGCGCCGGTTGCTTTTCGCCGCGTTTTACGGTATAATATGTATTGCGGAAGGGGCCCGGGCGGCCGCGGCCGCGATAGGCGGCTGAGGAAATTCCGGGCTTCGCCGGGCAGGGTGCCGGGTAACGCCCGGGCGCCGTGAGGCGACGGCTCAGTGCCACAGAAAACACACCGCCGATGGCCCGCCCTCGGGCGGCGCACAGGTAAGGGTGAAAAGGCGAGGTAAGAGCTCACCGCGGCGTCGGCGACGACGCCGGCACGGCAAACCCCACCCGAAGCAAGGCCAAATAGGCGGCGGCGCGAGCGCCCGGCTCGAGTGCCTTGGGCACGCCGCCGCGGGTAGGCCGCACGAGCCGGCCGGCAACGGCCGGCCCAGATGAATGGCCGCCGTCCCGCCCCTCCCGGGCGGGATACAGAACCCGGATTACAGGACCCCTTCCGCGCTCGTTTCGTTCGGCCGGAAGATAGGCCGCGGCGTCGAAAAAAACACTTGACAACGACGCGCCGTTGTTGTAAAAAGAGTTAGAGAGGAAGTTATTATTAACCCTAACGAGGAGGTAGTGTAATGAAGATGTTAGTTATTGTAAGCGTCGCGCTGTTATGCGTCGGCGCCGCGTTCGCGGCTGAGGACGTGGACCGGGCACCGGGCGCGGGTAGCGCGTTCGTAGGGAGGGGCGGCGGGAACGACGCCTGGGGCGACCTTATTTCGTCGTTCTCTATGCCCGAGAATAGTCACGGTTACCTCTCCGGCGTCGCGAGCTCCCACGACGGCTACATCTGGTCCAGCAACTGGAGCCAGAGCTACTGCCACGACTGGTACGTCTACACCCTCGACGGCACGTTCGTTCGTAGCGTTCCCATTACTACAACGTCGGGTGGCATCCGCGACGGCGAAGGCCACAATCACCTCGGCTCGGGTTACTTCGTAACGGCCCAGTATTCCGGCGGCTGCTTAATGTACCCGTATTCCGACGGCGGTAACCCGGGCGGTACCGGTTCCTCGTTTAGTTTACCGGCGGCCGGCCGGGGCATCGGTTGGGACGGGACCTATTACTATGCTACTACCGGCACGTACAGCACGCCTATCGGTATCTACGACACGACCGGGTCCCAGGTCGGGACGGTTCCCGGCTCGATACACCTCGCGGGCCTATACGGCCACGCCGCCGCGGCAGGCTACCTTTACGCCGCGACGCAGACGCCCGGGAATTATATGCGCGAAGTTGACCTCACTACGGGGTCTTATACTCGTTCGTTTAGCATTACGGCCCTTGGCGGCGTGGAACGTGGCTGGGGTAGCCACGCTTCCTATCTCCACTACGTTACCCAGACGAGCCCGAGTGTTTGCTACACGTACGACGCCGAGATCGACACCGGCGTAGCGCCGATGAGCCTCGGCAAGATCAAGACCCTCTACCGCTAAGCCCGTTCACGAACGGTAACGAAAGAAAGCCCCGCAAAGGGGCTTTCTTTTTTCGGACGATGGCGGCGGTTATTTTCGGGAGCTACCGCGGCGGGGCTACTTTTCGGTATTTATTAAACCTACGACTTCCGCGAAACGCTCGCGCGCGAGTTCGATTGTATGTTTGGCCCGCAGGGCGGCGAGCCACTTTTGGCTAAGCTCTTCGACTTCGTCGCTCGCTAAATATGCGTTACGCGCGCTCTTCTCGCATTCCAGCTGGACGGTCCGTTCCGTCAACGTTCGTTGTTTTCGCGGCCGGTAGTAAATGGGTGCGAAGAATGCCCACCGGCCGTCGTTTAGCTGGAAGACTTCGCTCAGTTCTTTAAGGCCGGCGAAGGGGAACGCCCGCGGCCTTAGCTCGGCCGCGAACGGGCCGTCGGGTTCGGCCGCGTCCGGTTGCCGTAATATCCGGACGACGCCGAGCCAATCCTGTTTTTCGACCGGTAACTTCTTTGGCGCCTCGGGCAAATCCATTAACTTTTTCCCGCGTGCGGCGTTGTATTTCTCGCCGGTTTCTACGAGGTCCGCGCCCGCGGCGACGTCTTCGTAGAATCGTTCCACCTTGTCCCGCGTCGGCATCGCGACAAGATAGACTTCGACCACTTCCGAGTCTATGAACTCGCCGTTGTGCTCGGCGAAATAGCGTTCAAAGTCTTCGTCCGTCAACGGCGTTAACTTCGCGGTGAACTCTTGGCTGATAAATAGTTCGGTCAGAAGGAGGTCTCGGGCCTGGGCATATTCGCGGACGAAGTCGGCTTTTTTATCGAGGCCGCGGCGCGACGCTTCCACTTCTTGTAACACTCTATCTTCGAGAATTGTTAAGACACGGTCCGTTACATAAGTGAAATCCGCAGGGTCGTTTTCTCGGACTTCGTCTACGTTCTGGCCGTACGTCTTAAATATGTCGTCGATAGCTAAAGCGAAGGCCGCGCCGGTAACTTGGAAGCCGCCTACGTCAGAGGCCGTAGTCGCTTCGTTCGCCCATTTTTTATAGAACGATAAAAAAGGCATAGTGTGGAGGTCGGTCTGCATCTCTTCGTTGCGTTTGATGTTCACCGTTTTACGTAGCTCCCTCACAATCTCCTTAAAGCGGTTCGCGGCTTTAATCGCTTTTACCGATGTCTTTACGCCGGGCCGCGCTTCTTCGGAGTTATCGGTCCGGCCGTGGACGACTTTATCCACCCGGTAGACGCACCATCGGATATCGTCATTCGCCGGGACCGCGGGCGTGTATTCGCCCACCGACGTCGCGAACACCGCGCGGCTCGCCGCGAAGCCGTCGTAGACGAGCGGCGAGGCGTAGACGCCGCGCTCTTTGTCCCGCTCGAGGATCGTATACCTACGTAGCACGTCTTCCCAGGGCGTTCCCGCGTCTAATTCAACTCGAGCCTTTTCGGCCTCTTCTCGGTTTTTCGCGACGATTAGCGAATATTTACGCCATTTAGTATTTATGTCAAAAAACGCGTTTAGTTCTTCCTCGCGCAAGTCGCTATCCGGCGCCAACGCTTTCCATAACGCGTCTTCTAACATGCCCGCTTTTATGTCCGCACACGTTTTGATTACGTACGGGTCTTCGCCGTATCCGGCCGCTTCGGCTTCCAATACGAGTATTTGGGCCGATACGAGCCTTTCGACGAAGTCGCTTACTTCGGCGAGGGTTATTCCCTTTTGTTGCTCAGCCGTATGTGTTCTAAGGTAATAGTAAAGAAAGTCGTCCTCGGTGACCGCGACGTCACCGTCGACCATCGCGAGGGCCGCGCTCCCGGCCGCGTTCGCGGCCGCGCCTAACAACATTAGTAGTGGAAAGGTGAAAACTGCTTTTAGGTTCATTGTTTCGGTGCGCCGGTGTTGTGTCTATTTGCGATGACGCTATCTATAGTAACATAACCGTATCTTTTCTTCAACGACCGGCCCGTCGCCCCTCCGAGTTGACTTGGGCCGCGAGTTACGTTAAACTCGCTGGCGATGGCGAGTGAGGAACAGGGCCGGACGCCCTATACGATCGGCACCGCCGGCCACGTGGACCACGGCAAGTCCGCGCTCGTGCGGGCCCTCACCGGCGAGGACCCGGACCGCCTCCCGGAGGAGAAGGCCCGGGGGATGACGATCGACCTCGGCTTCGTCCACGCCG
>CAZJNB010000213.1:0-4052 GCA_964547385.1 uncultured bacterium | reverse complement strand
GGCGAAGCCGTAGAGGACCTTGAGCATCACCTCGCGCGGGTTGAAGCCGGGGACGTAGCGGGCGCTGGGGCAATCGCCGACGCAGGCGCCGCACTGGTAGCAGTAGTTGACGAGGTTGCCGTCCACCACTTCCGCGACGAGCTTCTTGAACGCGAAGTCGATGACGACGACCGGCGCCCCGTTACTTCCCTTTTTCGGCATCGCCCTTCTTCTTCGGCTTCTCGGGCCGGACGCTGTTGGAGCGGCACTTGGGACAGGCGCGCTCGACGTCGTCGCCCGGCGCGTATTCCTGCACGAACTCGTGGCCGCATCTAAGACACGTGAACTTCGTCGGCGGACTCATCTACCTTCGCTTTCTGTTTGCGCTTCGCCTCGCGCGCCAGCTTCTTCGCCCACTCCTCGCCGAGGACCTTCTTGGTATGTTCGACTTCCTCGGCCGTAACCTGTTGCCGTAGCCGTTCCACTTCTTTCATTACCAGCGCGAACTTCCGCCCCTCCGCGGCGCTTATCCACTCCAGCTGGAGGCGCTCGGGCCTGATGCCGAGCTTCTCGAGCTTGTCCCACAGCCGATAGACGCGCTTCACCGTCTCGCGGTTGGCGTCGATGTAGTGGCAGTCGACGAAGTGGCAGCCGGAGACGAGCACTATCGGCGCCCCTTTCATAAACGCGTATAACACGAAGTCCTCGGTTACCCGCGCCGAGCACATCGTCCGGACGAGCCGCGCGGTGGGCGGGTACTGCAGTCGGGAGATGCCGGCGTTGTCCGCGCCGGCGTAGGAGCACCAGTTACACGCGAACGTGAAGACCTTGCTCGCCGCGTCCTCCTCCAGGAGCGCGTCGAGCTGGGCGTAATACTGCGCGTCGGTGAAGTGGCCCATCGTGACGGCGCCGAAGTTGCACGTGGCGCCGCAGTTGCCGCACCCCATACACATCGCCGAGATAACGCGGGCCGTCTTCCTCTCCTTATCGACCTCGACGGCGCCGAAGGGACAGACGCGGGCGCAGAGGCCGCAGCCGGTGCACGCCGCGGCGTCGATGGCCGCGGTTATCGCCTCCGCGGTTACCCGGCCGGCGTTGAGAAGCGCCATCGCCCGGGCCACCGCCGCGCTCGCTTGGGTAACGGTGTCCTTCACGTCCTTGGGTGCTTCGGCACAACCGCAGATATAGACGCCGCGGGTGGGCGTGTCCACCGGCTTGAGCTTGGGGTGCGCTTCCATAAAGAAGCCGTCGCCGGTCGTAGAGAGGGAGAGAAGTTTCTTGACGAGCGGGCTGTCGTGACGAGGGATGACGCCTACGGAGAGGACGACGAGGTCGAAGTCGTAGTCGGCCACGTCGCCGGTGAGGGTGTTCTCCGCGGTGAGGGTGAGGTTCTTGGTTGCGGCGTCCTCGCGAATTTCGCCCGGGAGGCCGCGGATATATTTCACGCCCTCCTCCCGCGAGCGCATATATAGGTCCTCGAAGCCCTTGCCGAAGGCGCGGATGTCCATATAGAAGACCGTCGTCTCGCACTCGGGGTAGTGGTCGATGAGCAAGAGGGAATCCTTGACGGTGTTCATACAGCAGATATTAGAACAGTAGCGGTTCCCCTTGTCGCCGGCGTTGTTCCGCGAGCCCACGCACTGGATGAAGGCGATACGCCGCGGGACCTCGTGGTCCGACGGCCGGACGAAGTGCCCCTCGGTCGCGCCGCCCGCGCAGATGAGCCGCTCGAACTCCATCGACGTGATGACGTTGTCGAAGCGGGTGTAGCAATACTCGTCGAGCTCGGTGGGGTCGTAGACGTCCATGCCGGTCGCGACGATGACCACCCCCACCTCCAGCTCCACGACTTTGTCCTTCATATCGTAGTCGACGCAGACCTTCTCGCAGACTTCCTCGCACTTGCCGCAGGCGATGGGGTTCGTCCCCAGGCACGCGTCCATATCTATAATGTAGGACGCCGGGACCGCCTGCGGGAACGGCAGGTAGATCGCCCGCCGCGACGAGAGCCCCATCTGAAACTCGTCCGGGACCACGACCGGGCAGACGTTCGCGCACTCCGCGCACGAGTTGCAGTCCTCCTCCCGGACGTAGCGCGCCTTCTTGCGGACCTTGACGCGGAAGTTGCCGACGTAGCCGGCGACCTCTTCCACTTCACTGTAAGCCATCAATTCGATTTTGGGATGCCTACCGACATCCATCATTTTAGGCCCGAGTATTCAAATGGAACAGTCCATCGTCGGATAGGTCTTGTCGAGGGCGGCCATAATGCCGCCTAGGGAAGGCTCCTTCTCTACTAGGTAGACCTGGTAGCCCGCGGCCGCGAGGTCGAGCGAGGCCTGGATGCCGGCGACGCCGCCGCCGATAACGAGCGCCGCCTGTGTAACCGCCAGCGACGTCTCCTCGCGCGCCTCGAGCCGTCGGGCCCGCGCGACCGCGCTCTTCACCAGGTCCTTGGCCTTCGCCGTCGCGCCGTCCTTCTCGGCGACGTGCACCCACGAGCAGTGCTCCCGGATATTGGCCATCTCGAGCAGATACGGGTTCAACCCCTCGCTCGCGATGCACGCCCGAAACGTCGGCTCGTGCATCAGCGGCGTGCACGACGCCACGACGACGCGGTTTAGATTATACTCGCGGATGGCGGCCCGAATCTCGTTCTGGCCGGGGTCCGCGCAGGTGTAGCGGTTGCGGACGGCGCAGACGACGTCCGCCAGCGTCTCGGCGTAGTCCATCACCGCCTGGGTGTCCACGGTCCCGGCGATGTTCGAGCCGCAGTCGCAGACGAAGACGCCGACGCGGAGGCCGTCGCCGCCGCCGTTCCCGCCGCCGCGGCGAGCCGGCTGTTTTTCCTCGTTCGCCATATCCTCACCCCTTCGCCGCCGCCAAGGCGGCGGCCTCGGGTTATATTAGGCCTTTGCGCCCTCGGCCGCCGGCGCCAGCCGCGCCGCTACGGCGGTCGCGAGGTCGCGGAGCTCCATCTTTATCTCGTCGCCCAGGTTGGGGTCGTTCATCGCACAGCGGAAGTGGATCTCGCACTTGGGGCAGGCCGTAACGAGCGTCGTCGCGCCCGTCGCCCGGGCCTCCCGGAGGCGCTCGAGCTGGATCTGTTTGGAGAAGCGGTCGCAGTTGAGCCAGCCGTTGCCGGCGCAACACAACGCCCGCTTCCCGTTTCGGTCCATCTCCGCAAGCGCTACGCCCGCGGCGGCGAGCGCCGCCCGCGGCTCCGCCACCACGCCCGCGAAGCGCGCGAGACGACAGGGGTCCTGGAACGTTACCGGCGGCGGCGCCTCGTCCTCCGGGACGAACGCAAGCTCGGCCGCGTGCGCCGCGATGAACTCGCTTACGTGCGCCACCTCGAAGGGCAACGCGCCGACGACGCCGGCGTAATCGGCCTTAAACGTGTAGTAGCACTCCGCGCAGTTGAAGATAACTTTCTTGACGCCCGCGCCTTGGAGGAGGTCCACGTTCGTACGCGCGAGCTTCTCGAAGTGTTCGCGGCCGCCGCCCCACAACAGGTCGTGGCCGCAACACCGTTCGTCGCCGAGGACGACCGGCGCGACGCCGAGGGCGTTCAGTATCTTTATGGTGCTCTTCGCACCCTCCAACGTATCGAGCTCGAGTTCGGTGAAGAACGCGTCGAAGTAGGGCGCACAGCCGACGAAGAACGCCACCTCGCCCTTGTCGGCTATCTTCAGCTCGGCCGGCACCCACGACAGGCGGTCTTGCGTAAGCTCGTCGCCGGTCATCAACTTCATAAGCGACTGGAACGCGCCGCCGTGCGAGCAATTGCCCACGAACTCCTCGCCGTAGCTTGTCCGGCGAAGCTCGCGGATTAGCTCGACGAAGTGCACGCCCGACGGACAGTGCTCGTCGCACGCCATGCAGGTAAGGCAGATCGCGAGGTCCGCGGCGGCGGGCATACGGCCGCCGGCGACCGCCTGACTTATGATACGGCGCGGCGAGAACGAGCGGTTGTAGCGGGCCACGACGCAACTCGCCGAGCACTTGCCGCACTCCATACAGAGAAGCGCGTTCGCTTCTTTAATCGCTTTAACGTCGAGTTGCGGCGAGGC
>CAZJNB010000212.1:0-4098 GCA_964547385.1 uncultured bacterium | reverse complement strand
CGTCCTCGCCGACCTCGCAATCCTCGAGGTGAAGTTTGCGGATATCCGCGGCGCGCATACCCATACTGTCGAAGCGTTCGCCGATGCTAAAGCCGGGCGCGTCCCGCTCGACGAGGAAGCAGGAGAGGCCCTTGCCGCCCGCGGCCGGGTCCGGGTCCGTCCGGGCGACGACGAGGAAGAGGCCGGCCAGGCCCGCGTTCGTAATGTAGCGTTTATCGCCGTTAAGGACGTAGCCGCCGTTCTTCTTCGTCGCGGTCGTCTGGACGTTGCCGGCGTCCGAGCCGGCCTCCTCTTCGGTGAGCGCGAAAGAGCATATCAGCTCGCCCGAGCTTATCCTCGGCAAGTACTTTTGCTTTTGCTCGTCGCTTCCGTGTCGGAGCAACGGCGTAACGCCGAAGGCGTTTTGAACCGACACCATCAGCGCCACCGCGGCCGAGCCCCGGGAGAACTCTTCTATCGTCAACGCGTAGCTGACGTAGTCGAGCGCCGCGCCGCCGTATTCCTCCGGCGCGAGCATCCCCATATAACCCTGCTCGGCGAGGAGTTTGAGGATGTCGGCCGGCACCTCCCGACTCTCTTCCATTTCTTCGGCGTGCGGCGCGAGCTGTTCGTCCGCTATCTCCGCGGCCACCTGGCGCATCATCTTCTGCTCGTCGTTTAACGTGAAGTCCATATCGCCCTCTCTCGTATAACCCTTTACCGGACGGCGCGCCGTTTATTGGTCGCCCTCGACTTCGACCTCCGCCAGCGCTTCGGCCGCGGCGACGTTTCGGCCCTCCGCACAGAGGATACTTTTAATTACTCCCGGGCCCGCGGCGGCGAGCCGATGTTCCATCTTCATCGCTTCGACGACGACGACCGTCTGCCCCTTCGCGACGGCGTCGCCCGCCGCCGCGGCGACCTTGACTACCTTGCCCGGCATCGGCGCCCGTATCGTTTGGACGCCGGCGACGACCTCTTCGGCGACGGCGCCGGCACGTTCCTCGCCACCCTCGTCCAACGCGATAACGTAACCGTTCACGGCGACGTATCGCCTCGCGCCGTCGCGCGCGATGACCACGTCCGTTACTTCGCCGTCCGCGACGAGGACGTAACGGCCCTCGCCGACCGCGACGAGCTCGACGTCGAGCTCGCGGCCGTCGGCGTTCACGACGTAGCCCTCGCCCCGCTTCTCCACGGTGACGGCGTGTTCGTCGTCGCCTACTTGGAACGTATATTCCATCGCTCGCTCGTCGCTACGCGCCGCGCCCGAGCTCCCACGGCCCGACGGTCCGCCAGGGGGTCGGCGCCGCGCGGGTGCCGTCGCCGGCGCCGTAGCCGGCGGCGGGGGCGGCCACCGTCTCGGCCAGGGCCGCCGCGGCCAAGGCCTTCGCGAGGACTTGGGGCGGCACTTCCTCCCGCCAGGCCGCGAAATGTTCGGCGATGAACGCGGTGTTGGTATCGCCCGCGGCGAACGCCGGGTGCTCGATTACGGCGCGGAGGAACGGGACCGTCGTCTTGACGCCCAGGATGACGTATTCGCGGAGGGCCGCGGCGAGCCGGCGCCTCGCCTCCTCGCGTGTCGCGCCCCAGCATATAAGTTTGGCCAGTATCGGGTCGTAATAGACGGGCACGTCGTAGCCGGCGTAGATGCCGCCGTCCAGCCGGACGCCCGGGCCCCGCGGCTCGCGTAGGAATATAATCTTCCCCGCGGACGGCAGGAAGTCCTTCGCCGGGTCCTCGGCGTAGATGCGCGCCTCGAGCGCGTGGCCCCGCGGCCTCAGCTCCTCCTGGCCGAAGGGCAGTTCGTCGCCCGCGGCCAGCGCGAGCTGGGCCTTCACGATATCCACGCCCGTTACCATCTCCGTTACCGGGTGCTCGACCTGGACGCGGGCGTTGACCTCCAGGAAGTAGAAGTTTCTCTCTTCATCCAGCAGGAATTCGACGGTGCCGGCGTTCGCGTAATTACACGCGCGGGCGACCTTGACCGCGGCGGCGCCCATCCGCGCGCGCAGCTCGTCGTCGAGCGCCGGCGAGGGCGACTCCTCGACGACCTTCTGGTGGCGCCGCTGGATGGAGCATTCGCGCTCGAAGAGGTGGACGACGTGGCCGTGGGTGTCCGCGAGGATTTGGAACTCGACGTGGCGCGGCCGCTCGAGGCACTTCTCGAGGTAGACGGTGTCGTCGCCGAAGGCGCCGCCCGCTTCGCGGCGCGCCGCGGCCAGGCATTCGAGCAACTCGTCCTCGGCGCGGACAACGCGCATACCTTTACCGCCGCCGCCGCCCGCGGCCTTTACCATTACCGGATAACTTATCTTCGCGGCTTCGGCTAAGACTTCTTTATCTTCGCCGGCGCCGGCGGACATCCCGGGGATGATGGGGACGCCGGCGGCGGCCATCGTCCGGCGGGCGCCGAGCTTGTCGCCGGCGAGGCGAAGGGCGTCGCCCGAGGGACCGACGAAGACGAGGCCCGCGGCGGCGCAGGCGTCCGCGAACGCGGCGTTCTCGGCCAGGAAGCCGTAGCCCGGGTGGACCGCGGCGCAACCCGCCTTCTTCGCGGCCTCGATTATCCGCTCGACGTTCAAGTACGATTCGAGCGGCTCGGGCGGCCCGAGGAGGTAGGCCTCGTCGGCCCGGGCGACGTGTAACGCGGCGCGGTCGGCTGCCGAATACACCGCGACGGCGCGGACGCCGAGCTCCCGGCAGGCCCGGATTATGCGGCAGGCTATTTCGCCGCGGTTGGCGATGAGGAGTTTGGGGAACATTCAGTTTATCGTGCTAGTTCGAAGACATTTGACCCTATACCGGCTAGCGAATTCTTTTGTCTCCGGCGATATAAACGGCGCGACTAGTATGGTTTTTACTAAGTTAGAGGTGAGGGGTTTGCGCAATTCTGCGCATAATAAAGCTTTATATTTAACGGTTTGGAACACGGCGGTCCAGGCGTCGACCATTTCAACTTCTACAATAAAATAGCGCCCGCTCTTACAACGGAAAACGATGTCGGCCCGGTCGCCGGTGGCGAAGGTATATTCGATTATAGCTTCGGCCACAGCTTCTATACCTACGAGCGACGGGGCCCGGGCGATTCGCTCCTTTAATTCCGGTGTGCGGCCCCCTCGCCGGCCGGGGCCGTACGCCCGGCGCCTCGTGCGTTGGGTGTAGCTATTATGCCACGAATGACCTTATGGCGCTTTCGTATAGTCCGTTTGTAGGCGGCCGGCGTCAACCCGCCAAGCCAACGCGGGACTCGGTCGCTGGCGTTCATATAGTCCGAAACGGGCTGCGGCCGCGCACTGCCTCCAAAGGTTTTATGGATGAGGGCGACGATATCTTGGTGGTCGCCGGCCGCCATCGCGGCCGCTTGTTTTTCGAAATCTCCCCATTTTACTTCAGCCCATTTATCCCACTTCTCTTTTATCCTCTCTACCAACCGGCGCGTAAGTCTCTGCCGGTTTACCAGGAATTTTACTTTGAACGGCGAGCCGCGCCGGGCGTAGACGCGCTCGAGCGCGCCGATGTCGGCCCACCGCGTTACGCGCGATAGGACCGACTGGTACTTGTCCAAGTCGTAGTCGCCCTGGTCGAGCAGGACGTATTCGCCGGGTTTGCTCTGGGCGGCGACGCGGAGGTAGCGGATGTATTTGCGGTAATGCTTTGTCTTATAATCGCGGCTTGCGGCCTCGTCTTTTAGCGAACCGGCGGTCCGTTTCAAGACGCGGTGGTTGACGGGAAAGCCCCACGCGGCGCCGAAGTCGTCGCCGAAAATACGTAAACTCCTTTCGGCACCCAAAACGCCTTTTTCCTGTAGGAAGTCGAGGAACCGGGCGAACTTCGACCGCTGGCCCGTAGGCGTAACCAAGCCGACCCTCGTTGACCCGGGCGCCTGGTTCCAGGCGACAAAGAGGCCCAGCGCCGGTATAGTAAATGCGTTGATAATGCCGTCGAGCGCCGGGGCCCAAGCCCGCTTGGACGCGCCCTCCAAATCTTTGGCGGTATATACCGCGAGCGCCTCGGCCCATTCGCCCCGGGCGAGCTCGAAGCCGCGGCCGGCGCGTCCTACTTGCTGCCAATACTCGCTGAGCGAAGCGCGGGGTACGAAATGGAGGACCGCCGGGA
>CAZJNB010000211.1:0-4128 GCA_964547385.1 uncultured bacterium | reverse complement strand
CCCGCCGCCGCGGCTGGTACCCCCCGTGTCGCCGCAAGATCGCATACACCGTCGGCGCCGAACACGGCAGCTCGAACCGCTCCACCAGCCGTCGCCCGCCGAACGTCGGGTATCGCTCCCGCAACCTCACTACCAACTTCTCTACCTTCCGCGCCGTACGCCTCGGGCCCCGATTAGGCCGCCGGCTCCGGTCCCGAAGGCCGGCCACCCCCTCCTCTCGATATCGCGCCATCCACTTCCGCACCGTCTTCGGCGTCGTCCCGAACGCCGCCGCCGTTTCACTTATCCCCACCCCCGCCGCCATCTGCGTCATCTCGAGCCGGGCCGTAAATTTACCTTGTTCCCCCCTTAAAAGTAAGTTATATTCTAGCCGGGACATCGGTACGCCACCTCCTGATATGTGTGAATTGAGCGGCCCGAAGCCAACTCAATCTTACCATATCTTGGTGGGTACCATGTCCCTTTACCCTATACTTGAGAGAACCGCGCCAGCGAGCAAACCTTACAAGCAGGAGGTAGGAGGTTCAAGACCCCCATCGCCTAATAAAAATCAACGGCCCGAAAAAGCCCTTTTTTATTAACGGGTATTTTCTACCACAAATCGAGGGGTTACTAAACGGAGAAAAAATCGAACCCGATATAATTAACCCGTCTCAATCTCACTGCGGGGCTTTTTTCCTAAACGGCGTAAGACCAAGAACCGGATTTTCCACAGGTATATGTTGTAGAAAAACTATTACGGTAAATATCCTCGTAGCGTATTATTAAGACTTAACCGCTCGGGAGGGATATCTACTGTTTCCGAAATCGGCCCAGTATTCGGGAATAACTTGAACGGTGCGTTAACCCCAATCGCGACACGCCCGGAAGACAAAGATATTATATTCTCTTTGTATATGTCTTCATTAACCGTACCTACAATCATTTCTTTTGTCCCCCTCACTTCTACATTAAGCGCAGGTCCACCTCCAACATTCTTTATAAACCACTTATTTATTATTTGCGTGCTTGACCCCAACGAAATTGACTCGTTCGAGGCTACCAAAATCGGTATTTTTTCTTCTATTCGTATCTTCTTGTAATAACCTAAAATCATTCTGTTTATCCAATAAATTAGGAGTGTCCCTATTACGTATACAAACGTAAGGAAAGAAAGAGCGAAACCCCAGTGGGTATCGAACCATTGGACGAAACACATAACTTCCCCTTCAAGGAGCTCTTTAGTCAGTACCTATTAAAATAACTATCAAGCCATTAATGCGCGTCCTCCGTCGAGGATTCCGCGGTGTGGTTGTTGTCGTTCGAGTCCCGCGGCTCGTCAGAGACTGCGAGGATGCTTTTCATCGTGCCCGCCGCGGCTGCCCGTAACGCGTCGTTGTTTGCCCGCCTAATCCTATTTCCGGTCCAAAACGGCGATCGCCGCCAACGGCTTCCCCTCCAAATACTTCAACGAGGCGCCGCCGCCGGTGGAGACGTGGCTCAGGCGGCTCGCGACGCCGAAGAGCCGCGCCGCCTGGACCGTCTCGCCGCCGCCCGCGACCGTAACCGCGGCCGACTCCACGATCGCGTTCGCGACCGCCCTCGTCCCCTCGGCGAACGCCGGCACCTCGAAGACGCCCATCGGCCCGTTCCAGAAAATGGCGCCGGCGCCCACCGTCGCCGCGGTGAAGCGCTGGACCGTCGCCGGGCCGATGTCCACGCCGACGAAGCCGTCCTCAATATCGGCGCCCTCCACCGTCCGCGCCGACGCGGCGTCATCCGCCGCCCGAGCGATTATATGGTCATCGGGGAGCTCGAGCTTCGCGCCGTCGCTCGCCAATACCGCGCGGGCCGCGTCCAGAAAGCCGTCCTCCACGAGCGACGCGCCGACGTTATGCCCCTGGGCTTTGAGAAAGGTGTAGGCCATCGCGCCGCCGATAACAAAGTGGTCCACCTTCGCGGACATATGGCTCACGACGCCGAGCTTGGTGGAGAGCTTGGCGCCGCCGAGCACGAAGACCAAAGGCCGGGGCGGGTCCTCCATCAGCTTATCGAAGTATTGCACCTCCTTGGCCAGCAAATAGCCGGCTACCACGGGCGAGAGGAACGCGGCGACGCCCACGTTGGAGGCGTGGGCGCGGTGCGCGGTCCCGAAGGCGTCGTCCACGAAGAGGTCCGCCAGCGACGCGAGCGCCCGGGCGAAGCCGGCGTCGTTCGCCGTCTCACCCGGCCAGAAGCGCGTATTCTCCAGCAGTAGGAAGTCGCCGTCGTTGAGTTCAGCTACGGCCTTCTCCGCCGGCGGGCCTATACACGATTCGCAAAAGGCGACGTCGCGCCCCAGCTGCTCGGCCAACGCCGCGGCGACGGGTCGCAGGCTCAGCTCGGGCCGGACCTCCCCCTTCGGCCGCCCGAGGTGCGAACATATTATCACCCGGGCGCCGCGGTCGCTGAGCGCCCGCGCCGTCGGTACCGTCGCGACGACGCGGGCATCGTCGGCTACGCGGCCGTCCGCCAACGGCACGTTGAGGTCCGCCCTCACCAACACCCGCTTGGCGGCTACGTCAACGTCGTCTATAGTCTTGACCCTCATCCGCCACCTACCCCACCTTCACTGCAAGGTCCACGAGCCGGCAGGAGTATCCCCACTCGTTATCGTACCAGGCGACGACCTTGACGAGGCGGTCGCCGATGACCTTGGTCAACGCCGCGTCCACCGTCGAGGATTCCGCAGTGTGGTTATAATCGACCGAGACCCGCGGCTCGTCGGAGACGGCTAGGATGCCCTTCATCGGACCCGCCGCGGCCGCCCGCAACGCGTCGTTGACGGCCTTCTCGTCCACGTCCTTCTCCAACAAACACGTCAGGTCTACGAGCGAGACGTTGGGCGTCGGGACGCGGATCGCGAAGCCGTCCATCTTCCCCTTGAGCGCCGGGATAACGAGGGCCACCGCCTTCGCGGCGCCGGTGGTCGTGGGAATAATCGAGACCGCCGCGGCGCGCGCGCGTCTGAGGTCCTTGTGCGGGAAGTCCAGAATGCGCTGGTCGTTGGTGTAGGCGTGTATCGTGGTCATTATGCCGGCGTGGATGCCGAAGTTATCCAACAGGACCTTCGCGACCGGCGCGAGACAGTTGGTGGTGCAGCTCGCGTTGGAGATAATGTGGTGTTTGCTGGCGTCGTAGCCGTCTTCGTTGACGCCCAGGACGACGGTCCAGTCCGGCTCCTTCGCGGGCGCGCTGATGAGGACTTTCTTCGCGCCGGCGGCGAGGTGCTTTTCCGCGCCGGCGCGGTCGCGGAACTTCCCGGTGGACTCGATAACGACCGCGGCGCCCAGCTCCTTCCACGGCAGCTTCGCCGGGTCCTTCTCGGACAATACCCTAAGCCGGTCGCTCTCGACGACCAAGTCGTCGCCGTCCACCTCGACGCCGGCCTCGAAGATTCCGTGGACCGAATCGTATTTGAGAAGGTGCGCCAGCGTCGCCGCGTCGGTGAGGTCGTTCACCGCGACGACGTCGAAGCCGCCGCGTTCGTGCATAATCCGGAAGACCTGGCGGCCGATGCGGCCGAAGCCGTTGATACCTATCTTTATCGCCATTTATGATACCTCCTTGAACGGTGGTAAAACGCCAAGTTACGCGAGCTGGTCAAACAACCGATGTGCATTGCCCCGGTGATGCCCCCTAATATTTTGCGACGCCCCGCCTCAGCTGAACGCCAAACTCGCGAGCAAGGCCCGGCCCTCCTTCAAGGCCCTCTCCCGCGCGAACGGCTTGAACGCGACCGACGCCAATACGACGTTGTTATACCCCCGCCCGAGGAAGACGAAGTATTCGCCGTCGAAGCCCTGGCGTTCGCGCTCTTCCGCGGTGTAGCGGTAGCACCCCTCGATGCCCACGTCGGCCGAGCTGACGGAGAGAGCCGAGGGCGCGACGAACGCCAGCGGCGTCGCCTCGGCCGCGGCGTTCCCGGCGATACGCTCGGCGTAGCGCGCCGCGTGTGCGAACAACGCGTCGCGGTCGCCGGCGAAGTAAAAACTCTCTTCGCCCGCGACTTCGTCCTCGCGCCTTAGGCGGACCTGAGCCGAGCCGTCGGCGTTCTCTATGAAATATTGAAACGGCGGCGCATCTTCGGCGCGGCCCGCCGGCGCCCGG
>CAZJNB010000210.1:0-4152 GCA_964547385.1 uncultured bacterium | reverse complement strand
GAAGTTTTGCCCCAGCGAGAGGTACGCCAGCGCCGGCTTGGTCCCGGCGTCGAGCGGCCCTTGCCAGCGGCTGTGGCCGCTCGGGCTTTGGGCCTCGAGCCAATAGCGGTAACGGTTCCCGGGACTAACGTCGTTATCGGTGAAGCTGTAAGGGGACGAGCCACCGACGGGGGCGTCGTTGATTCGCGGCCGGCCCGGGACGCCGACGGCTTCGCGATAGACGTTGTAGCCCCAGGCGCCGTATTCGTAGGCCTTATCCCAGCTCAGCGCAATCTCTCCCGGGGCCCATGCCGAGGCGAGGTCTTGGACGCTCAGGTCCCGGATGATGCGGTCCATCCCCATAAAGCACATATAGGATGTTACCCAGGTGTGGTCGCCGTCCTCGGTCCCGGCCTGGCTCGGCGGGATGCCGCCGTCGTTATCGGTATCCTGGGCGACGAGGTTCGCGGCGACGTTCGCGAACTTGGTCCAATAGGCCTCGTCCGTGGTCGCGTGATAGACGGTGTGGTGCCCGAGCATAAACCACGCGTTCCAGGCGTTATCCCAGCTGTTGCCGCCCGGCGGGACGAGGTCTTGGAGGTAGGTGCCGTATTCGGCCATCCAGCTCGCCTCTTCCGCCGGGTGCTCGCGGAAGTACGACTCGTGGAGGGCCCAAATCGTCGCGCCGCCGGACATCGCCCAGGAGTACGAGCCGATGCGCCAGCCGGGCGCGGCCTCGGCCCACGTCTTTAAGTTCGCCGCCATCGTTACCGCGGTCGCCTTCAAGCCGGCGTCGCCCACGTCCTCGGCGTAGGCGTAGAGGTTGCCCACGGCCCAGGCGGTGGCCAGGCCGTTGGTCAAGTAGTTGTCTATGTCTATGGGATTGTCGGCGACGTATTGCGCACAGGCCAGGCCGTAGTCCTGGTGGGAGGTGTCGCCCGTCGCCCGCCGATACATCATCTCGGCGCGCATCCCCCAGGCGCTGACGTAAATGCGGTAGTATTGTGTCGCCGGGTTCCCCCAGCCCTCTTCCTCCCACGCCGGGTTGTTGAGGATATATATCCACGAGCGCGCCGTCGCCGCGTCGTAGGTGTTCTCGCCGGTGAGCTCGCGCAGGCGCGACCACACCCACACCGACTCCTCGGTGTTGTCCGTCTGGACGATGTTCTGGGCGTTCTCGCCCTCGATGATGCCGCCGTAGTCGGGGTCGTTGGGGTCCGTAACCTGCCAGCTCGCGATGAAGGCGCAGCCTTTCGCGAAGACCTCGTCGGCGTCATAGCTCGGCGCCTGGTAGCCGAAGCCGAGGCGCGGCGGCACCGGCGGCCCAAAGGGCCGGGCGAGCTCGTCCGCGTTCCAAAACTCCGTCGCGAGCGCGGGCGCCGCGGCCACGACGATAAGTGTGAATACGCGCGCGATTTTTACGTTGGCCATAACCCGTTCCTCCTGTCGCCGGCGGCGGCCGTCCCGTCCGGAAACGCCGCCACCCTCGAACACGAGCTTACCCCAAAACGGCGCCGCCGTCAATAGCCGAAGTCGCCGCCGGGACCAGAAGTTGTAGGGTCGACATTCGTGTCGGCCCGCCGGCCGCCTACGAAACGCGCCGACCTCAACGTCGGCGCTTACATTTTACGGACCGCCCGCGCTCGCCCTCATCTCTCTACCCGCGCGAAGGCGAAACGCCCCTCGTCCCATACGTATTTCTCCTCGAACGGCGTGGCGCTTGCGTCCGGCTCGGGCGCCCGCGTCCCGGCCAGCGTGAAGGCGAGCGGCGCGTCCGGCGCAAACGTTATCGTCGCGGCGTAGGAGGCCGTAGTGGCGCCGACGGCGCGCTCCTCGGTCTTCACCCGGGAGACCTCGCGCATCGTCGCGCCGTCGTAGCGGTAGAGGAGCCGGTAGCCGCGGCGCGTCGTATCCGACTCGACGGTCTCGTTACAGCTGAGCAGCGCCGGTCCGCCGTCCGGCGCCGCGACCACCTTTGGTAGCCACAGGACCTCGCCGCCGGTGGTAACGGCGCCGCCCACGAAATCGTCGTCGCGCCGCAGGAAGTAGTAGAGGCGGCCGCGCCGCTCCCGGGCGAAGGCGATGACGGCGAGGTCGCCCAAGCCGTCGCCATCGAGGTCCCCCTGGGCGCTGGCGAAGTCGGCGTCCTCGCCCGCGTCGCTCGCGTAGTCGAGGAAAGGCCGGCGGCCGCTCGCGTCCGCGACGACGGCGAAGTCGAGGAGCGTATCCTCGGCCTGGTAGCTCCACCAACCGTCCGCGGCCAGGCACCGTTGGTAGAAAGCGATGGCGGCGCCGGCCTTGCCCGCGGCCGCGGCGCAGTCGCCCAGGCGGAGCAGGTTGTAATCGGCGAAGACGGACGCCGGCTCGGCCGCGACGGACCTCTCGTAAAGGCGGCGGGCCGTCTTGGCGTCGCCCAAGCGAAAGAAGCAGTCCGCGAGGTGCGTCAGCGTCCGCGCCCGTTCCTCGGCGTCGTCCGTCATCTTGAGGTAGCGCCCGAGGTCGGCCTTCAACCGCGCGAGGTCCTTTGTGGTAACGGCGCGTTCCTCCTCCGGATAAGTATAGAGGGCGTCTATCACCGCGTCGCGATAGGCCTCGAGCCAGCGCGGGTGCCGGCGGCGCTTCTTCAGAAACGCGAGGAGTTGCCCGAGGTCGCCGCGAGAGACGACGGCCTCCGCCGCGGCCGCGGTCTTCGGGTATTGCGCAAAGAGCGTCTCGACGTCGTCGCGGTAGTAGAGGCGAACGGCCGCCGGTGGGTCGTTCGCGAGCCGCGCCATCGTCTCGACTTCGCGCGCGACGGCCGCCGCGGCCGAGGCGTCCCGGGCGGCGGCGTGCGTCAGGTAGCGCCGGGCCGCGGCTAAGTCGCCGTCCTCGTCGCGGGCCGCGGCCGCGAGGAGGAGGTTGCTCGCGAACGTGTCCGCGGCGGCGAGCGCCGGGCGGAAGCGCCCGAGCGACGCCGGCGGCGCGAAGTTCCCGTCCTCCGCGGTCGCGTAAAGCTCGGCGCCGACGCCGGTTACCGGGCCGTCGGGTTCGTCGCGGTCCCGCGTGAGCGCGACCAGCTCGAACATGCCGTCGCCGTCCACGTCGGCGAACTGGTAGTCGGTGGTGCTCTCGGAATACGCGCCGTAGGCGTAGGCGCTCGAGTCGTCGCCGCCGTACCACCGCTCGAACCAGTCCTCTTGGGAGCGGGTCTCGCCGCGGAAGAGCTCGCGGAGCGCGTCGCCCGCGACGTCGTAGACGAGGAAGTAGTCGTCTTCTGTTCCCATGCCGGTGCCGTAGGAGGCCTCGGTGCACGTGAAGATATAATAGGTCCGGTCGCCGACGACGCGCCGGGCGAAGGTCCCCTCGTCGCCGCCGAAGTCGTCCATATAGAGGAACGGCCCCTCGAGCGCGGCGAGCCGCCACCCGCCCGGGTCCAGCACGAAGAGGCCGGCGTAGACCTCCTCGTAGTATTCCCACGAGAGCCGCAACGGCGCGAGCGCCTGGGCGTCGTTCTCGCCGGCGACGAAGGCGCCGCTCGTTACGCGCGCGGGCGTCTCGTTGCGGGCCCCGACGCGTGCGGCAACGAGCCTCGCGACGGTCGCGTCCTCGGGGGCGGCGGCGTACGCGGCCGCGGCCAGCGATAGGGCAACGGATAATAGTTTCTTCATCGAGCCTTCCTATTCGTCGGGGGGGATTCCTCCCGGGGGCGCGGGCGGCATTTCGCCGGCCGGCGGCGTTTCTTCGCGGCGCGGCGCGCCGGGCGGCGGTTTTTCTTTCTTCTTCAATTTACCCACGAAAGGCCGCCAGGTGTAAGGGGCGACGTCGAAGTAGCGGAGGATGTCGGCGAGGGAGGTGGTGGCCTCGGCGCGGACGGTCGCGGTAGCGCGGTAGGCGACGAAGCCGGCGTCCTCGAAGCGCGTTACTTTAATCTCCTCGGTTTCGCTTATTTTAATAATCCGGCCTACGTAGGCGGTGAGCTCCGAGATGCCGATGGGCCGTTGGATGCAGAACTTGAAGCCCTCGAGGTTATAGGTATTTTGGACTTCGCGGCTGAGGGCCGCGGGGAGCATCTTGCGGGCGCGGCTGAGCGCGCTTCCGCGGACGTCGTCGACGGCGCGCGCTCGGGTGGACTTGGGGACGCTCACGTCGCAGAAGAACGCGTTGTAGGTGCGCGGTTCGTCGAGGGCCGCGGTG
>CAZJNB010000209.1:0-4209 GCA_964547385.1 uncultured bacterium | reverse complement strand
CTCGGGCCTTCGCGGCTCGTCGTCCCGCATATCACGCCGATGAGCCGGCCCTCGTCGTCGAAGGCCGCGGTCCCGGCCGTTTCCTCCCGGTTGGCGTAAGCGTCGTAGAAGGCCCACAATACCGCCGGCGTCTTCTTGCCCCGGTAGCAAGACGCCGCCGCGACTCGATGGAGCACCACCGCCCGCCGTACGTGCGCGCCGTCTAAGGGAACTACTTTCACTTCCCCTATACTACTAAAAAGAGCGCCGCGACCAAGATCGCGATGACGCCGCCGGCAAGGATTATTATATACTCCTGGACGTAGCCGGTCTGAACGCGGCGGAACGTTTTACCGAAGGCCCGCGTTAGCCACCCCGTCAGGTTGACTAAGCCGTCCACTACGGCTAGGTCGAACCATCCTTTGAACTTCGACCAATAGACGGTGAACCAACCCACGCCGTTGACGAGGCCGTCCACAACGTAGTTGTCGAAGAGCCCCCACAGCCGGGCGAAGACGATGGTCCCCTTCACGAAGGCGAAGCCGTAGACGTCGTCGAAGAAGTATTTACGTTCCAATACGAACGCCACCGGCCTGAGCGCCCGATAGAGCCGTTCCACCGGGTAGACCTTCTTTTTATACAAGGCCCAGGCGAGGGCGATGCCGGCCGCGGCGAGGATGAGCGACGCCGCCATCGCGCCGACGTTGACGCCGCCGTGCTCGCCGACTACGTGGAAGCCGGCGAGGCCGGCGAAGCCCGCGCCCAGCCCCGGTATCCCCACCCACCCGGCGGCGACCGCGAGTACCGCCAGGAAGACCATCGGCCCGAGCATCTTCCACGGCGTCCGGTGTGCGTGTTCGGTCTTGGGCCCGGCGGCGCCGCCGAAGGTGAGGAATATCGCCCGGAACATATAGAACGCCGTCAGGAAGACGGTGAAGAAAGCGGCGAAGACCAGGTAGGCGCCGCCGTGGTCGATGACCGCGGCCAGGATTTCATCCTTGGAGAAGAAACCCGAGAGCGGCGGGATGCCGGCGAGGGCGAGCGCCGCGATGACGAACGTGGCCGCGGTCCCCTTCATCTTTCGGCCCAGGCCACCCATCTCGCGCATATCGTTCGTATGGCAGGCGTGGATGACGGCGCCGGCGCCCAGAAATAACAGCGCCTTGAAGAACGCGTGGGTGAAGAGGTGGAATATACCCGCGGCCTGACTGCCGACCCCCAACGCGAGCATCATATAGCCGAGCTGGCTTATCGTCGAGTAGGCGAGGACGCGCTTGATGTCCGTTTGGACAACGGCGATCGTCGCGGCCATAAGGGCGGTGGTCGCGGCGACGTAGGCGACCACTTCGGAGGCGCCCGCGGCGGCGGCGAAGAGCGGGAACGAACGGGCGACCAGGTAGACGCCCGCGGCCACCATCGTCGCCGCGTGGATGAGGGCGCTCACCGGCGTCGGGCCTTCCATCGCGTCCGGCAGCCAGACGTGGAGCGGTATCTGCGCCGACTTCCCGACGGCGCCCGCGAAGATGAGCAGGGCGATAGCCGTAACGATACCGGGCGCCAAGGCGCCGACCTCGACTAAGCCGAAGACCTGGCTGAACTGAAAGGTCCCGGTTACGGTGAAGATAAGGAAGACGCCGATAAGAAGGCCCACATCCCCGAGCCGCGTCGTGATAAAGGCCTTCATCCCGGCGTTGGCGGCCGACGGCTTCTCGAACCAGAAGCCGATGAGTAAATAGGAAGTAAGGCCTACCAGCTCCCAGAAGATGAACGCCTGGAGATAATTGTTGGCGAGGACTAAGCCGAGCATCGCCGCGGAGAAGAGGTTGAGGTAGGCGAAGTAGCGGCCATAGCGTTCGTCGCCCGCCATATAGCCGGTGGAGTAGATGTGGATCATAAATGAGACCGTCACGACGACGAGGGCCATAATGCCGGCGAAACGGTCGAGCTGGTAGCCGACGTGCAGGGTATATTCTCCGACCTGGAGCCATACGTAGGAGAAGTCGCCGCCGCGCCCGAGGAGGATGCCGGCGAAGAGGGCGACCGCGGCGGCGAACGAGACGCCCAGCGCGGCGACCGGGACGGCTGCGGCCTTCGGCTCGCCGAGCCGCTTGCCCCAGAAAATGGCGACCACGAACCCCACAAGGGGCGCGAAGTTGACGATAAGTGCTAAAGGAAGCATCTCTCCCGGCTACTCCTTGGCCGCCGCGCCTTCGGGCGCCGCGGCGCCTTCCTCGCCGACCGGCAACACCTTGAAACTATTTATTACGTGTTCCGCGGCGGCGGCCAACAGGCCGTCGCCCGCCGTCGGATACCACACTTCTAATCGCCATCGGCGCGGCCCCGCCGCCAAGAACAACGTCTCCACCCGCCGGCCGCCCGGGCCCTCGCCGACCGCGTGCTCGGCCCGGAGGCCGTCGTCGCCGCCGGCCCGGCTGAGCTCCGCGGCGGTTAACGGCACCCCCTCCACGTCGAAGCCGGCCGCCAGGCCCAAACGCCTTTGGAAAAGCGCGGCGAGCACTACTACGCTCTCGTAGGGGGCCGCGCGCGTAAAGACTAATACCTCCAGCTCCTGCCGGGGAGCGTCTTTCCAGCTGAGCCGGACCGCGCGACCCCGGGCACCCTCGAGCGGCGCCGGCGTCGCCGCCGTATACCCCCCGGGTACTTCTAACGAAAAGCCAAGAACCTCGTCCGCGTAACTCGCGTATTCCACCGCGCCCGCGTAGGCCGCCAGTATAACCGCGGCGCCGGCGGTAACTCTCATAACCGTCGCCGCCACCTCGCGACTCAGCCGCGGAGCTCGTGGACGTCGTCCACCGCGACGGTTCCCCGCGAGCGGTAGACCGCCAGGATGAGCGCCAGCCCTACGACGGCCTCGGCCGCGGCCACCGCGATGACGAACAAGGCGAATACCTGGCCTTCGAGGGCCGCCGGCCCGTAGACGCGGTCGAAAGTTACCACCGCGACGTTGACGCCGTTCAACATCAACTCCACGCCCATAAGGACGCCGATGGCGTTGCGCCGGCTCAGCACCACCAATAGGCCGACGCCGAAGAGCCCCAACGCAACCCCGATAAAATGCATTGGCGTTATGCTCACTTCGGCTCCTCTTTCCGGGCGAGCACGATCGCGCCAATGAGCGCCCCCAACAACAAGAGCGATATTACCTCAAAAGGCAACAAATACGTCGAGAGGAGCTTGTCGGCAAACGCGCCGATGACGTCCCCCACCGGCGGCGGCCCGAGTTCGCCGCCGTGACCCCGGCGCGAGACCAACGCGACGGTTACGGCTAAGCCGAGGACCACCGCCGCCGCAGGCACCAACGCCCGGCTGTAATGCCGGACGCGCCGGGCGGTAATGCGTTGCGTCAACATTACCGCGAACAGGATGAGGACCGCGACGCCGCCGATGTATATCAGCACCTGGACGCCGGCCAGGAACTCGGCGCCCAAGAGGACGAAGAGACCGGCGACGGCGAAGAGCGATAGGATTAGCGCCAGGCCGGCGTGAAAGAGGTTGCGCAAGAAGAGCACGCCCGCCGCGGCGAGAACCGCGACGCCCGCGACTACATAGAACGCAATAACGTAGAGCCAACTGTCCATATATCTAAAACCTAAACAGACCCGTTATTGACCGGCGTTCGTTTCTAACCACTCTACGAGGTAACGGTTCGCCGCCGCGCCCTTAGCCCGGTCATCGAGGACCGTAACGCGGACGTTATAGGCCCCCACCGCCTCGAGCCCGGCGGTGATCGCGCCGGTGCTCAAGTCCGCGTTCGCCGGGATGCCGGTCTCGCAGAAGACCGCTCGCCCGGGCGAATACTCTTCGGCCTGCCAACTCCCGGCCCCCTCGCCCCGAATCAACTCTCGATATAGCTCCGGCATCCGGCCGGCGATATCCGCGGGCGTAGTAACGCCCAGCGTTCCCAATCGCTCGCTAAACACTTCCGCCATCCGCGAGCCTATCAACGACATCGCGTAGGGCGATATCCTCTCCCGGAGGTGTGCGAGAACATCCAGGTACGGGCCGGCGTCGTACCACGCACTCGCGTCTATATCCTCGAAATACGCCGCTAATTCCGGCCGGACGATCTCCGCTATATGCGGGAATACGTCCTTGACCATCTGGTAATATATGCCGCGAATTTCCGCCATTATCAAGCCTTTTTCGGCCCCGGCGTTACGCCCGGCGAAACCCACTCCGCCTGGAAACGGTTCTCCGCGGCGCCCCGTG
>CAZJNB010000208.1:0-4218 GCA_964547385.1 uncultured bacterium | reverse complement strand
TCTACTTCGGCGCCGGAAAGCGCCTCGCCCGCATCAATACCGCGGCGCTCGCGCCGGGCGTCTACGTCTATCGCGTAACGGCGGACCTGACGAACGCCGGCGGCTCCTACGACAACAACTCCACGCCCGGGCCGCGGGCCGAGGCGGCCAAGCTGATGGTCGTTACGCGGTAGGGGGCAAGCGGCCCCCCCTCGTAAAATACCGCCCGCTTCAGCGGGCGGTGCCTAAGCCGCGGCGCTTCGAACGCCGGCTTCAGCCGGCGGAATACCGCCCCCTTCCGCGGCCAGCCCATAAAACGTAGGCGCCGACCTTTAGGTGGACGCGTTTTGTAGGGGCGCACAGCTGTGCGCCCCCTCCCGCGGGCGGTCCGTAAAATGTAAGCGCCGACCTTTAGGTCGGCGCGTTTTTGTACGGGCGAGCGGCCAGTCGCCCCTACATTATGCATTCCCTCGGCGGGTGGGCCGGTCTAAAGACCGGCCCCTACATATTCTGGTCCCGGGCGGCCGGCGGGCCGGCATAAATGTCGGCCCTACTCTATCGTTATCTCGACGCGCTCCCCTTTCTCGGCGTCCTCGACGGTTATGACCTCGCCCGGGCCCTCGTCCAGCAGGCGCTCCAGCTCGTCGAGGTCAATCTCGCGCTCGCCGAGGCGCGCCCGGGCGCTCGCCGGCGCGAACTTGAGCGCCCACTTCGCGAGCCGGAGCGGCACGTTGACGTTCACGCGGGCGCGCTCGCTCCCCCGCTCGTAGACGCGGATGCGCAGGGCCTTACCCCGACCGCCGCCGGCGGCTCGAGCCGGCGCCCCATCCGCGGCCGTGGCTCCCTCGGCCAGCGCCTCCAACAGACGCGCCGCCTCCGCCGCGTCCACCTTCCCCCCCTCCAGCATCTTCAAGACCTTCATCCTCTCCTCGTCCATCGGACCTCCTTGACATCTGCTCAAGCGGCGTTATAATTTCTCCAGCTCGGCCGCGGCCGCGCCGGCGTCTAGCTCCCCTCGGCCTACGGCGTCTAATACCTCGATCCGGCGCTCGCGCGCGGCCGGGGCGGCGCTGGCGCCGCCGGCGCCGCCGAAGCCGAGGGCCCGGATGACGGCGTTCAGGCGGGCGCGGACCGTCGGATAGGAGACGCCGAGGGCGCGCTCGAGCTCCTTGATGTTGCCGCGGGCGCGAACGAACGCGAGGACGAATTCCGCCTGCTCGCCGTCCAACGCCGCGAGCCGGTTCGGCGCGAAGCGGCCCTCGACGCGGGCGCCGCAATCGCGGCAAAAAAACGCCGAAACTTCTACGATTCCGCTACAAAACGGGCAATTTCCGGGCAAAATGGCCACGATTCGACCTCCTTTTGCGAAGCCATATTAACACCGATGCTCATATATGTCAAGTATATAATGAAGTATATTAATCATAATGTTATTATATCTAATAATTATAGTATAATCGTCTTATAACCGCGGTAATAATCGCAAAGAAAAACCCGGCCTTGCGGCCGGGTGCTAACTTCGCTTAGCGTAGTCGTATTATTTAAGGATTTACTTTAACTTAGCGCGGCGGAGCGATGCCGCCGCTTTAACGATACAGCGCTTTTATTTTACCTAACGACGTAGGTTCTACGGCGACGCCGTTGCCAAGGTAGATTTGATAGGCGTAGGCGTCCGAAGAATATTGATTATCGCATACGAAAAGGCACCAGAGGGTATTACCGTAATATTCAGGATAGCCCGGGCCGCAAACAGCGCCGTTGTTATATAAAATATTAGACGGCGTTATTCCGAACGAAGCTACGCGCGAGCCGTCGGAAGTATAAACGGTTGTCCGCCGGCCTTTCACCGTTAAAATATATTCCCCTGCCAGTGCGCTATATTTGTCGGTCGCCGCGAGTTCTCCATCGCCACTGAAAGAACTTACCAGACTTCCGCCGACCGTATAGCGATACACGTAACCGTTATGTCCTACGTATTTATAACTACCGCCCGGTATATACGCGTAACCGCGAACATGATCAAAAGGTTGCCACGAATTCGCTACGGAACCCGTACCCAGGGAAAAATCACGCACCGGCCTCGGCGTCGTCCCGGCGATCGTTGCGGCGTACCCCTCCCCGAGAACGCTATGGTCGGCGTCACCCGCGTGGGCCATACCAATCCATATCGAGCCTGCGCACTCGCCGTTTGGTCTAAAGTAAATCAGCTTCCCGCCGCCGCCGATCGGGTCGCTCTCTATAGAATATACGTAAACGCCGTCCCGGAAGATGTTATAATCGTATCCTCCATACGAGCTTGAATCGCCAACGTAAAAAGAATTTATTACGGACCCTATCCGCGCAGAAGCTGGGACTAATGCGCCCGTTAATAATACGAAGGCGGTTAGCCCAACGCGACCTTTCGTATCCGTACGCCGCCCCCTTTATATGCGGTTAGTGATGCGAACGCCCTACACGTAAAATCATAAACGCACTAGCGATACAGCGCCTTGATCTTGCCGATAGAAAACGGCATCACGTTGACCGCGGGCCACTGGACGTCGACCTGGTAGGCCCACCGCTCGGTGCCGGTGTGCTGGTTGCACCAATAGGTCTCGCCCTTGTTGCTGGGGACGCCCGGGCCGCAAACGGCGCCGTACGTCCCGCCGTCGCCGGGGACGAAGAACCAGTTGAGGAGGGAGCCGGTTCGCGAATAGGCGTACGTCAGCGTCGGCGAGCCGGCCCGGCCTACGAAGATGACCTCGCCGTTAAAATCGTTCTCAACGTATTTTACGGCCAGGCCCCGAATCGTCCCGCCGACGTAGAAGCTGTTGACGAAACTCCCGGCGGTCGTATACCGGAACACCGAGCTGGAGCGCGCGACGTAGTAAAAAGAACTACCTTCCCGGTACGCATAGCCGGTGGCGTCCGAAGGTAGCGCCTTGTTATCAACCATACTGCCCATTACCGAATAGGTAACGAGTTGGTTCGTCACCTCGTCTATAATGTCGAGGTAGCCGCTCCCGAGTTGACTGTGGTCGGCGTCCCGCGGCGTGTTCATACCGCCGAGGATTACCGAACCTAAGACCGAGCCGTTAACGGTGTAACTGCGGAGGTAGTCGTTCGCCGAGGAATATAATATGCCGTAGACGTACGCGTCGTCGCGGTATATCCCGGTCGCGAACGGCTCGGTGTCGGGGGTGAGTTGGAACGAACTTATTATCAAGCCCCAATATGCGCTTGCCGCCGCCGGCGCCAACATCGCCGCCGCGGCCGCTATTATTACCGTGGCCTTCGCCTTCATATGGCCTCCTTATTCCTCTTTGGCGGTCGCCGCCGAGCCCGTTGATAACCGCCGCGCCGGCGAAACCCTCCTTATATAATATAACAGTAAATAACGCCGTAGTCAAGGGCCCGCCCAAGAAAAAAAGCCGAAAGCCGCCCGCGCGGGCGGCTCCGGCGAAAGGCTTTCGCTTATTATCTTTACTTCAACTTCTCGCCGCACTCCGGGCAGAACTTGTCGGCGCCGTCCACCGCCTCGCCGCACTTGGGGCACCGACCCGCCACCGGCAGCTCCGCGCCGCACGAGCCGCAGAACTTCGCCTTCGGCGAGTTGTCCGCCTGGCACTTCGGGCAGATGATGAGGGTCTCGTCGGTCAGGCCGATTCTATTGCCGCAACTCGGGCAGAAGTTGGAGCCCGTCGGCATCGGCTTGCCGCACTTCGGGCACGGCCGTTCGGTCGTCGTGCGCATCGCGCCGCCCATCATCTTGGCCATCGAGAGCCCCATCCCCAGGCCGACGCCCATACCCATCCCCTGGCCGGCGCCGCCGCCCTCCTGCTCCGCGGCCTTCTCCACCGCCCGCGCGGCCTTGAAACGATAATACTGGTTCAGGTCGCCGACCGCGGCCATACCGGTCCGCTCGTCGATAACCTTCTGGACCTCCGGCGGCGGCGTTATGGCGTTTACGTAAAAGTCCGTAATCTCTAAGCCGTATTTGCCGAAGTCCTCCCGCACGCGGCTCTTCATCGCCGCGCCCAACTCGTCGTATTTCGCCGCGAGGTCGAGGATGGAATCGAGGACTTCGCCCAGGATGTCTTGCATCCGCGAGACGATTATCGAACGCAGGAACGATTCGATGTCGCCGCTTTCGAGCCGGCCCTCGGTCCCGACGACCTTGTTGACGAAGAGCATCGGGTCCGTCACCCTTATGGAGAATATCCCGAAGGAGCGCAGCCGGACCATCGCGAGCTCTTTGTC
>CAZJNB010000207.1:0-4260 GCA_964547385.1 uncultured bacterium | reverse complement strand
AAACGCCTTCGACTACCGCTCGTATGTCCGACGGCGCGGCATCACCGCCCTCAGCCGCGTGCGCCGCGGCCGCGACGTCGCCCTCCTCGGCCGCGGCCGGGGCAACGCCGTGGTCGCGGCGTCCTACGCGGTAAAACATAAGGCCGCGGCCGTCCTGGACCGCTCGGTGGACGGCCGCGAGGCGGCGCTCCTAAAGGGCTTGACGTTGGGGACCCGCGCCGAGCTCGAGGCCAAAGTCGTCGAGGAATTTCGGGCCGCGGGCGCCGTCCACTTGCTCGCGATCTCGGGCCTCCACGTCGGCTTCCTCGCGTTCATCCTCTTCCTCGTCCTCCGCGGGACCCGCCTGCCGCGGCCGGCCGTCAACCTTATCGTTATGGCCTTCCTCCCGGCCTACGCGCTGATGACGGGCCTCAACCCGCCGGTCGTGCGCGCGAGCCTGATGGGCGTGTTGGCTCTTACGGCGGCGCTCCTGGGGCGGGACGTGGACCTCTTCAACGTCCTCGCCGCCGCGGCGCTCGTCATCCTCGCGGTCAACCCGCTCCTCATCGCGGACGCGTCCTTTCTCCTCTCGTTCGCGGCGACGTTCGCGATCGCGTTCCTCTACCGGCCGCTGGTCAAATTACTCGCGGCCGTCCCGGGCATCATCCGGGAGTCGCTGGCGGTAACGTTCGCCGCCCAGCTGGGCGTCCTGCCCCTACAGCTTTACTTCTTCTTCCGATTCACGCCCATCGCGCTGGCGTCGAACCTAATTATGGTCCCGCTCGCGGGGCTGGCGGTAGCGCTCTCGCTCACGACGGTCGTGGCCGGCTCCGTCTGGCCGGCCCTCGGCGACCTCTTCGGCGGCGCCGCCTGGCTCGGCGCCAAGGCGCTCGCGGGCGCGGGGCATCTCTTCGCCCAGGGGCTTTCGCCGCTCGTGGCGCGGTGGCCTGCGCTCGCGCGGCTGCCGGTCCTCGGGCCAAGGTGGGACTTACAGTTCTGGCTCGGGCGACCCTCGCCGTTCTTCCTCCTACTGATACCGCTCGGCGTTATCTTGGTCGCGACGCCGCGGCGCTGGCTGCGGCGGGCGGCCGCGGCGGCCGCGGCGTTCTCCCTCGCGTTGGCGCTCGCGCCGAAGTTGTTCCGAGAACGGCCGCTCCGCCTTACGTTCCTGGACGTGGGCCAGGCGGACAGTATTTTCGTGGAGTTTCCGGACGGCGAGAATATGCTCGTGGACGCCGGCTACGCCGGCCGCGGCTACGACGCCGGCGAGCGGGTCGTAGCGCCCTGCCTTCGCGGCCGCGGCATAACGGCGATAGACTACCTATGCGTTACACACGGCGACGGCGACCACGCGGGCGGTGCCGCCTATATCGTGGAAAACTTCGGCGTGAGGGAATTGTGGCCGACCGCGGACCGGCACCCGAGCCGGGCGCTTCGGGCTCTCGCGCGCGCGGTGGCGGCCGCGGGCGTCGCCTCGGGCGAGGGCGCCCCCCAGCACCTCGGCATCGGCGCCGTCGCCGTCGAACGTCTCTGGCCGCCGGCCGCCGGCCCGCCGCCGTCGTTCTCGGGCAACAACTGCTCGACGGTCCTCCGGCTAAGCTATGGCCGCTTCGCGGCGCTCCTTCCGGGCGACGCCGAAAGGCCGGCGCAAGAACTAATCCTCTCGGGGAAGGAAGAGGTGACGGCGGACGTATTGAAGGTCCCCCACCACGGCTCGCGGGACGCGGCGTGGCCACCCTTTGTCGCCGCGGTCAATCCCCGCGTCGCGGTCTTCACGACGAAAGCGGGCGCGGCCGACTTCCCCGCGCCCGAGACGTTATCTCTCTATAAAGGCGACGGCGCCCGCGTCTTCGCCGCCGGCGAACACGGTGCTATCATCGTCGAGACCGACGGCCGGCTCCTGCGCCTAAGAACGATGTTCTGACGGCCGCCCGGCCCGACCGCGCGCCTAACTTCAGGACGACGGCGGCTTGAGGAGCGGCTCGATTTTATCGACGAGGACCTTCTTCTCGACGTAGCCGGCGCGGTTCATTTCGATATTACCGTCCCGGCCGTAGATAACGATGGTGGGCAGGCCGATAACGCCGTATTCGGCCTTCAACGCGTCCGTCCCGCGGACGTTGAGGTAGTTCATCCCCACCTTCGCCGCGTACGGCGGGGCCGCCTCGTCGGCGTTATCGTCGTAATTAATGCCTACGACGGTCAAGCCGGCGTCCCGGTATTCGTTCTGCAATTCTATGAGGTGAGGTATTTCCAACTTACAAGGGCCGCACCACGTCGCCCAGAAGTCGAGCAGGAGAACACGGCCTTTGTAATCCGCGACGTTGAAAGCGGACGCGTCTATGAGGGCAAAACCTTCCGGGACTCCGGCCGCCGCGGCCGCGGTCGCCGTCCCGACGGTCGGCGCCGGCACTTCCGTCCTCGGCTTGCAGGCCGCGCCTAAGCAAACGATGGACATCGAGAACATAACGAGTAACGTACGCAGGTGTGTCATAAATCAACCTCCTTATTGATATGGTGGCTATATTATCATAAACTGCTCGCGGCCGGTAGCCCCTATGAAAAAGGAACGGCGCGAGCCGTTCCCTCCGGCGCGGCGGCGAAATCAATCGCCGGCGGTTACCTTCGTGCGGATATCTTCCCACATCTTCGACGCCGTCGCCGGCGGAAGCACTACGCGCGCGCCGAGCCGGGCCAATAGCTGGCCGAGGCGGCGGTTGGCGCCGGCGCGCGCCGGGGTCGAGACGGGACGCGCCGCGGCGACGCCGGCCCGCTCAACCGTATCCACTTCGTCGTCCAATTCCTCGACAACAGGCAAACCTTCAGTTGCCATACCGGACCTCCTGAGATATTTGCGATGAACGTTACCATATCCATAAACTACCGAGAGCTTATACCACCTCTTAGCCTCATTTTTATTGGTATGCCGGGCCGAAGTTTAGTTACAGTTAGCGACTAAAAAACGCCGCGAAGGAGAACGTTTTATGACCTACGACGAGCTCAGGAAAAAAATCGAGGGGCGCGACGTCCTCGCGGGCGTCGTAGGCCTCGGCTACGTCGGCCTCCCCCTCGCGATGGCCTACGTCGACGCCGGCTACCGCGTCCTCGGCTACGATATTGACCCGGGCAAGGTCGCCGCCCTCGCCGCCGGCCGCTCCTATATCGGCGACGTCGCCGACGAGCGCCTCGCCGCCGCCGGCGGCGCCGGCCAGTTCACCGCCACCGCGGAAGCGTCCCGCCTGAGCGACGCGGACGTCATCGCGGTATGCGTCCCCACGCCCCTCACCGCGGCGAAGGAGCCGGACCTCTCGTTCCTAACGGATACCGCCCGAACGCTCGCCCGGCACCTCCGCCCGGGCCAGCTCGTCATCGTCGAGTCCACCGTCTACCCCGGCGCTACCCGCGAGGAGGTCCTCCCCCTTCTCGAGGAGAGCGGCCTGAAAGCCGGTGCCGACTTCTGGCTCGCGTTCTCGCCGGAGCGGGTGGACCCGGGCAACGACGCGTTTCCGCTCAAGGAAATCCCGACCGTCGTCGGCGGCGTCGACGAGGAGGCCGCGGCCTTGGCCGCCCTTTTCTACGAACCCGTCGTCACCCAAGTCGTCGTCGTCTCCTCCTCGGAGGCGGCGGAGATGACCAAGCTGTTGGAGAACACCTACCGCGCCGTCAACATCGCGCTGGTAAATGAGCTCAAAGTCATCTGTCATAAGATGGGCTTGGATGTCTTCGAGGTCATCGCCGCGGCCGCGACCAAACCCTACGGCTTCCAGGAATTTACGCCGGGCCCGGGCGTCGGCGGCCACTGCATCCCCCTCGACCCCTACTACCTCGCGTGGCGCGCCCGGCGCCTCGGGCGCGACGCCCGCTTCGTCCAGCTCGCGGGCGAGGTCAACGACGAGATGCCCGCCTACCTCGTGGACCGCCTCGCCGCGGCGCTCGCCGCCCGCGGGAAAGAATTGGCCGGCGCCCGCATATTGGTCCTCGGCGTCGCCTATAAAGCGAACGTGGACGACCTCCGCGAGGCCCCCGCCCTCGACGTCATCGCCCTCCTCCGAGAACGGGGCGCCGCCGTCGCCTACCACGACCCCTACGCGCCGACCCTCCCCAAGACCCGTAAATACGACTTCGGCCTGGCCTCCGTCCCCCTCACCGCGGACGAAGTCGCGACGTACGACGCCGCCCTAGTCGTTACGGACCACGCCGGCGTGGATTACGAGATGGTCTTCGCCACCGCACCCCTCGTCGTCGACGCCCGCGGCGTCGCCCGCCGCCTCGGCTTAGCCG
>CAZJNB010000206.1:0-4295 GCA_964547385.1 uncultured bacterium | reverse complement strand
CGACATCTACGGGAAAAAATCGGAGCGGCGCTGGCCGCTGGTGCTACGGAAAAACAACAGGACCGTCGCCGAACTGAGCTATATTATCCCCCAGGGATACGCGGTGGCCTCTCTCCCCTTTACGAAAGAGTTCCGCTCGCGCTTCGGGACCTACAAAACCGAAGTCCGCGCGAGCGCCGGCCGTATAACGGTAACGTCCACCCTCGAACTTCTCGCCCAGCGAATATCGCCGTCGGATTACCCGGCGTTCCGCGAATTCTGCCTCAACGTGGACGATTGGGAAAACGAACCTATCGTTCTCCAGAAACCCAAATAGAAAGAAGAACAGAACGAGTTAAATAAAAAAGCGGCCCGCCGGGCCGCTTCGTCGTCCGCGTGTCGTTCGTTCAATCGGTAAGGTAGTCGGGGAGTATGTATTGCGCCGGGTCAACGTGGGTGCCGCTTACGAGCACTTCGTAGTGGACATGGGGGCCGACGGCCCAACCGGTCGCGCCGACGAACGCGATAATGTCGCCCCGCTTTACGCGTTGCCCTTCTTTAACGAGTAGTTGGGAGCAATGGCCGTAGCGCGTTTCGAAACCGTAGCCGTGTTTCAGGAAGACGCAGTATCCGTATCCGCCTTTCATCCCGGCGAACTTCACTACGCCGTCGGCCGGCGCGATTATAGGAGCGCCGGTCGGAAAAGCGATATCGAGGCCTTTATGGAACTGGACGCCGCCAAAAATCGGGTTGCGGCGCCAACTAAAGCCGGATACGACCCGCCCGCCGCAGGGTTTAACCGAAGGGGTGTGGTCAAATATATGCCGCGCCCGCTCCTGTTCTCTTATAATTCCCTTAAAGGAATCGTATTGGAGTTGCGCTTGGCGGAGCGCGAGTTCGAGCTCGTCCACGTTCTTGTCGCGCCCTACCTTAATCATATGCGTTATGTTGGCCAACGGCCCGCCTACGCCCGCGTTGCGGACGTCCTCCGGAACCGGCGCCAGGTCGTGAACGACGCGAAGGTTATCGTCCAAAGACGCCCGATAGGCAAGGTCCTTTTGGAACTTCGCACGTTCGGCGTTTATTTCGGCCAGGCGCGCGGTCCGGACATCTGCCCGCCGTTCCAACTCGCTCAACCGCGCCGTGAGCTCCTGGCGGTCCGCGTAACGAAGGCTCACAAACAAAAGGCCGCCGGCGAAGACGCACACCGCGGCGACCGTGATATACATCCAAAACAAAGATAACCGAAAAGCGCGGGCCCGGCCCGTGCCGCTCGGTGCAACAACAAATGATACGTGCTTCTTACGAAGCCGCCGCAAGACTACCTTTATACGCGTACGTCGCGTCACGCGCCTCCTCACCCAAGCATTCCATTCTAATATAAACCCTATATTTGTCAAGTAAATAAAGAGACGCTACCGTTCTCCGCGGGATAATCCGCCGCCGGGGACGCGATTATAATCGATTCCCCGCATGTTTTCAACGATTCCCGCCATTATACCCTTTACTCGCGAAAATGATAATATTATCACCGCCTACCGCCCTTTCTTCAACGCATACCAACGACGGCGGCCCGTGGAAGTGTTCTTTCTTAAACGTCTTCGCGACGCCCAACGTCGCCGGCCCGAACCCCGACCACGACGCCAGCCGCCCGACCGTTTTGAACGCGAGCCCCTGGCCGTACGACGGGTCAAGAAAAATAATATCGTACGGCACCGCCGGCCTCGTTATCTCCAGATATTCGAAAACGTCCCCGACAAAGACCCGGCTCGCCTCCTCCAACCCGAGCGCCCGGACGTTCTCCTCCAACGCCGCGGCTAAGCCGGCGTCCCGTTCCACGAACGTCGCCCGCGCCGCGCCCCGGCTGAGCGCCTCGACGCCGAATACGCCGACGCCGGCGAACAGGTCCAACACCGCGGCGTCGACAACCCGGGCGCCGAGCACGCCGAAAAGGGATTGTTTCACCCGACCGGTCAACGGCCGATAATACCGGCCGCGCGGCGCCGTAAGCGTTCGCCCCTTAAACGCGCCGCCGCTCACCCGGAGCGACATCCCTCGTCACCATCCATCGTAAAGCCGTTCGGCAAGGCCCCTCGGCAGACCCGCGCGTTCAATTTTCCCGGCGGCGCCGTCTACGTCATACGCTACGCGGATAACCTCGAGCACGGCCCTCTCTTCGTCGAAGATGACATAGGCGGCGCGGGCGTCGCCGTCGCGCGGTTGCCCGAGACTGCCGACGTTCACCAAATACCGCCGCGACGACGCCAGACGGCCGAAGACGCCGGCGGCGACGCCCTCATCGCGCTGTTCGATTACTACCGGTTGGTGTGTGTGTCCGTAAAAGATAAAACGCGCCGTCGCGTTCTCAAACGCCGCGGCGGCGTCCCCGGTCGTTATTATGTAAGGGAAGCTCTCCGGCCGGCGCGGCGACGAATGGACCAACAGCGCATCGCCCTCTTCTTCGCTCAGGGGTAGCTTCCCCAAAAAACGCCGAGCCGACGGCGAGAGCTGTTCCATCGTCCAGGCCGCCGCGGCTTTTGCCGCCGGATTGAAATGCTCAACGATGGCGTCGCCGACGGCCGCGGCGTCGTGGTTCCCCAACACAATATGGCCGAGTTTACCGGCGAGCGCCGCGACGGCGTCGCCGAGCTCGGCGTCCACGTCCGGCGGCGGCGCGTCCCCGGCAAGCGCCGCCGTCACCGCGCAACAGCGCTCCGGCTCGGCGCCGTAACCGACGATATCCCCCAGGCACCACAACGCGTCTATATCACCCCGGCCGGCGATATCCAAAATGGAGGCCCGATACGCCTCCAAGTTCGCGTGCACGTCCGAGAAGATGGCGACCTTCAACGCCGACGCGGCTCGCAAAAGGCGCCGCACCCCCTAAGGTTTCTCGCGGCCATACCGGCGGTAAACATTATCCAAGACGCCGTTGACGAATTGGTACGACCGCGCCGTGGAACCGTAGACCTTCGCGATTTCAATAGCCTCGTCCAGGGATGCCTTGGGCGGGATAGCTTCGATAAACAACATCTCCGCGATCGCCATCCTAAGCAGGCTCCGCTCGAGCGGCGCGATGCGGCCCAACTGCCAATTCTCCACCGCGCTTTCGATAATCTTGTCTAATTCTTCGCGCCGCCCGACTACCGTCTCCACCAACTGCGACGCGAACTCCTTAACGTCTACCTCGGCAGGATGGTCCTCCCAAAAACGTTGCGTCTCCGCCGCGGTCGCGCCGGCCGGCGCCAACTCGAGTTGATAGAGCAGCTTCAACGCGAGCTCGCGCGCGGTCCGCCTTCTTCCCACCTACTTCCCCTTCGGGCCCAGTTTCTCAAAGAGGTCGGCCATCTCGAGCGCCGCGAGCGCCGCGTCGCGCCCTTTATTGCCGCCCTTCGCGCCGGCCCGCTCGATCGCCTGTTCCAACGTATCCGTCGTCAGGACGCCGAAGAGAACCGGCGTCCCGGTCTCGAGCGCCGCCGCGGCGACGCCCTTGGCCACCTCCGCGGCGATATATTGGTAGTGCGGCGTATCGCCCCGGATGACCGTTCCCAGGCAAATTACCGCGTGGTACTCGCCTCGCGCCGCCAGCCGCTTCGCGACGACGGGGAGCTCGAACGAGCCGGGACAATAGACAACGGTGATATCCTTCTGTGCTACTTCGTGGCGCACGAGCGTATCGAGCGCGCCCGCCAAAAGCCGCTGGGTAACGAAGTCGTTCGTTCGGCTCAGGACGACGGCGAACCGCCGCCCCCTTCCCGCTAATATCCCCTCGACCGTTCGGGGCATAGCTTCACCTCCGGTTTCTTCGGACCTCGTTTTTGATGTACGGCCTACTCCTAATAGCCGCGCCTTCGCCAAGAGCCGGCTCTCCTATATTAGCCGTCGTCGCCTTGCTCCTCTTCCAAATCGAGCAGGTGGCCCAACCTCTCCTTCTTGGTCTTCAAATATTCGTAATTGACTTCGTTGGCGTCGCACTCGAGCGGCACGCGTTCCACGATCTTCAAGCCGTAAGCCTCCAGGCCGACCATCTTCATCGGGTTATTCGTCATTATGCGAATCGTCGAGAGGCCGAGGTCGACCAGGATCTGGGCGCCGATGCCGTAATGGCGTTCGTCCGGTTTAAACCCCAAAAGGACGTTGGCGTCCACCGTGTCCACGCCTTCGTCTTGAAGCACGTACGTTTTTATCTTATTGAGTAAGCCGATGCCCCGACCCTCCTGGCGCATATAGAGAAGGACGCCCGCGCCCTCCGCGGCAATAGTCTTAAGCGCCCGGTCGACCTGGTCGCCGCAATCACAGCGGAGCGAATGGAAGAC
>CAZJNB010000205.1:0-4301 GCA_964547385.1 uncultured bacterium | reverse complement strand
CTACCGCTACCGTCAACTTGTACCGCCGGCTCGCCGGCGCGAAGGCGTTGGTCTCAAGAAGCTCACGTAGGCCCACCCGCGTCGCGCGCGGGTGGGGGACATCTACCGCGACCGCGCCTTTGCTGGCGAGCCTCGTTACGGAAACGCAGTTGTCCACGATATTACGGGCCAGGTCCTCCTCGAGCGACTTCATCGCGCCGAACTTTTGCCCGGGCGAGAGCTCGACCTCGAAGCGCGAGACGCGCGGGCCCCGCCGAATCTCGCGCACCCGGCCGGTAACGTGATACGCCTTTAAGGCGGCTTCCAGCCTTTTTTTGTAATCGCGGAGGAATTCCTGGTCGGCGTCCTCGGGCGGCGGCGCCGGCGCCGCGAGGAGCTCGGGCGAGGGAAGGCGATACCCGCCGCGACGGCCGGCGCCGGGGCGCGGCTTCCCTACCGGCCCGGCGCCTTCCCCCTCGGCGATGAGGACGCCGCCGTCTATTGTTTCGCCGGCGTCGTCTTCGGCCTCGGGGGGGGAATAATCTTCGACGGGAGGTCTCGGCCGCGCCGCGGGCGCCCGGACGAGCCAACCGACGGCCGCCGCGGCCACGTTCCACAACGCCTTCGGCGAAACGCCGGCCACGGCCCAGGCGGCCGCGATTAAGGCCGCCGTCCCCACGAGCGCCAGGCCGAACCACCGGCCGACGGCGTAGACAACCGCTTGCCGGAGGAACAGACCTACGGCGCCGCCGCGCGCGACGGCGGCCGTAAATACCTCGTCGCCCTCGCCCGACGCCGTTAGGCCCAAGAAGGCGGCCGCCGCGAACGTGGCCGCCAAGAAAACGATGAGCCGCAATTCCCGGCCCAGGGAAACGCCGCCGCGGAACTGGAAGACGGCCCACAGGCCGAAAAAGAGCGGGAGGCCGAAGGCCGCGGCCCCCAACGTCTCGAAGAGCCAAAAGGAGAGAAGCGCGCCCACAAAGCTCAACTTGTTGTGAAAAGGCCCGGCCGCGCCGAAGGTCGTGGCGTCGCCCGCGTCGTGGCTGGCAAGGCTCACCAGGCATACGACGCCGACGACGACCAATAGAACGCCTACGGCCTCGCGGCTATATTTCCAGCCGCCTTCCCTTAGCTTCTTGCTCTTAGCCGGGACCATCTTTAGAGCGCATCGCAGACGTAGATGTTGTTATTACGGGTAAAGGCGATATGGAAGCCGTCGGGCGCGTACACGGCGTCGTGGTCTTTGTCGGTCCACTTATCGGGCGCGCGCGTGAGCCAGGTCTCGTTACCGGACCTGTGTTCGTAGGCGAAAAGGCCGTCGCGATGCCCGTAGACAAGGTATTTATCGTCGGGCGAAACCGTCAAGCCGTCCAGGAACGGCTTGTCCGTATTGAGAATCGCCCGGGGGATGCCGCCGCCGGAGGCCTTTACTTCGTTGATGTATTCGCTGTGCGGCTGCGTCGTGAAGGGGACTTTGCGTTCGACGAAGTAAATAGTGTTCGCGCCCGGCTTTTGCGTCGCGTCGAAGTGGCCGTAGCCGACGATATGTTGCGTCGTGAGTTTTACGGTCCCGCCGTTCGTGAGGTCGAGGCGGTAGAGCAGGAGCTCCGTCTCGGCGGTGTAGTAGACGTACCTCCCGTCCGCGCTCCCCTCGAGAGAAGATTCCGCGTCCGCGCTCACGTCATAAGCGGTAACCTGGCCGCCGACGGCGGGGACGGTCCATATCTTATACTTCGCGTTCGCGCTATCTTCCTTGCGGATGAACGCGATGGTATCGCCGGCGAGCCATACCGGCGCCCGCGGCGTAAACTCGAGCGAACCGTAATCGGGCGTAATCGTCGTCGATTCCCTATTGACGGTGTCGTAGACGGCGAGGTGGTAGGCCTCCACGAAGACGACCCTCCTCGAATCCGGGGAATAATACGGGTCCCAGGCGTTGGCGACCAGTTGGACTACGGTGCTCTCGCGGTCGGGCGTCGGCTGAGGTTCCGTCGGCGTTTGTTCTTCTTCACACGCCGGGAATAATACCGCCAGAAGGCCCCCTACCCCCAGCGCGATAAGTCGCCCTTTCTTCTTCATCTCCGCTACCCCCTACGTTAGCGTTAAGCGCCGAACGCCCTTATATGAGAAGCGCCACGACGCCGACGGCGGCGCAATAGACGCCAAAGTAGCCGAAGCGCCGGCCCTGCGCCGCGGCGCGGACGAAGTGAATCGCCGCTAAGCCTGCGACGAACGCTATAATACACGCCACCGCGATACCCGAGAAGCTCCCGGGAAAAGCGTCTATTTTCCTTATCTCCAATACGCCCGCGCCCAGAATAGCCGGAATCGACAGCAGGAAGGAAAAGGCTATTGCTTCGTCGCTCGCGAGGCCGGCCGCCAGGCCGGCGACGATCGTCATCCCCGCGCGCGAGACGCCCGGGACAATAGCGGCGGCCTGAGCTACGCCGATGACAAACGCCGCGGTGAAGCCGAGCTCGCCCAAACCCCGGCGGCCGCGTCTGAGAAAAATCGAACCCAACAGAACGACGGCGGTGAACAATAACGCGCCGCCTACGGCCCGAACGCTCTCGAACAACAACTCGATGTGGGCCTCGAGCGCGACGCCCACCACCGCCGCCGGTATCGTCGCTACCGCCAGGAGCGCCGCGAAACGCAACCACCCCTCGCGGCCGCCCGCGGCGCCGGCGAAAATGCCGACCAGCCGGCGGCGAAAATAAACGATAATCGCAAGCGTCGTCGCGACGTGAAGCGCGACCTCGAGGACGATTCCCGGCGGCGCCATGCCCAAGAGCCTTTGCCCGAGCACGAGATGGCCCGAAGAAGACACCGGCAAAAACTCGGTTAGACCCTGGAGGAGGCCCAATATCGCGTACGAGATGGTTTCTATCGTTTCCGCCTCCTTTTTACTTTTTTAAGGATATTATCAACTCGGCGCGCCGAAGTCAATAATGAACAACGGCCTTCGGCTCGGATAAACGACGGTTATGAAGCGATTATTTAACGTATATAACCCAGCGCGCGGAGGTCCGCGGCGGCGGCGTTATAATCGTCGCGCGAGGCCGGCGTTCGCCTTCTACGCGTCGCTCTTTTCCACGCCTTAAGTTGGCGACGGAGGAGAACTTCTACGTCGTCTCCTTCGAGGGCGTTTTCTTCGCCCGGGTCACGGGCCAAATCGTAATACTCGCCCAACATCCTCATATCGTCGTGGGGGACGATAAGTTTTCGCGGCCAGACGATGATGGCGTCTTGCCGACCGCTCGGAAGCATGTTCTTCGTGAAGTTACTGCCGATGAAGATCGGCCGCCCCACACTTCCGTCGGTCTTCCATGGCAACGGCTCGCCCTGCATCGTCGGCGGGACCGCCAATCCCGTTAGTGTAAGGAGCGTGGGGGCCAGGTCCACGAGGCTCACCGGCGTCGTTACAACGGCCGGCGATTTCCCCGGGACCGAGATGATTAATGGTACGCGCGTAACGTAATCGTAGACGGATTTGCCGTGCCCGGGGGCGTAATGTTCCCAGAACTCTTCGCCGTGGTCGGCGGTAAAGACGACGATCGTGTTGTCGTCGGCCATGAGCTTTTTCAGAACGGTGGGGGCTAACAAGTCGTCCAAGAAGGCGCATTCGCCCTCGTAAAGGCGGTGGTGCGCGGGGCCGAGCTTCTTCACGTTGTACCGGGGCCGACGGATATACGGCTCGTCGGCCGGCTCGTAATAACCCGGCGGCGGCGTATAAGGCCCGTGGGGGTCTATATAGTGAACCCACAAGAAATACGGCCGGCGATGGGACCGGGAGAGAAACTGTTCGAACGAACGAGTGAGTTTGCGGCTCGTCTCAGAAACCAGGGGACACCCGAACGTATCTCGCACCGCCGGGCCGTACCAATTCGTGTAGTAGAAACCTACCGCCCGGAGCGGCGGGAACCAATCCCAAAAAGTAAATGTGTCGAAGCCGTCGGTAATGGGATTGTGGCGGTCGATGAGACGGTTTCCGACAAAGGCGGTGGTCTCGTAACCTTCGGCGCGGAAGAGCTGGGCGAGCGTCGGGCTGACCGTATCGGCTCGCGGCCCGGACCGGCCGCGGTGGCTGTCGACGTATTGCCCGGTGAAAACCGACGCCATAGACGGAAGCGTCCACGACGCGCACGACCACGCGCGGGTGAATACCGTCGCGTCGTCTTCGGCGTATTTGTATAATTTGGGCATAAGATCTTCGCGGAAGGCGTCCGCCCGCCACGCGTCCAATATGACTATAACCACGTTCGGCCCGCGCGGCACCGGCCGGCGGGCCCGCTCGATAAAGCGCCCGGCGACGACGGCGA
>CAZJNB010000204.1:0-4304 GCA_964547385.1 uncultured bacterium | reverse complement strand
CCTCTCCATACGTCCACCTTATCATATTTGGTGGCCCGAATGCTACTTTACCCAAGATTAATATCCCGGCGCCCGGAGCTTTATTTAGTATTTCTTTGCACTTCCGCGCTACCCAATACGCTTCGGCCTTTTGTTCTGGGAATCTCAGTAGTTTAACGATACCTTCACCAGCTCCGGCCCGGGGTTTTGTCTTTTTGGGTATCCTGTTATAGTCTAAATCTGCGACATATTCGGCGATTTCGAGTATTTTCTTATCACATCGGTAACAAATTTCGAGGTTATATTTATCCGCCCTGTATTTATCTTTATATACTCTTATACCAAGCGGGTTCGCATATCTAAAACCATATATACTCTGGTCATCGTCGCCTGCTACGAATAACTCTGCGCGGCGCTTTTCTAGTTCTTCCACGACCGCGAGATCGCAAGGGTTTAAATCTTGGTATTCGTCTATAAGTATATGCAAGTATTTGTCTTGGAGTTCGAAATCGCCGATTTGTTCTAAAGCTTTTTTTAGTCGGTAAACCATCTCTGCGCGTAAGGTATACCCAAAAATCCGTCGGTTTTCGTTCCACGCCCCAATAAACTTGGGGTCGCGGCACATCCTTTTGTCTTCTCCTAATTCGCATTTAAGCGTTTCCCAATCCGCCGATAGTTGGTTAAATAATTTACGTATCTTTCTAATAGGGTGTTTAATCTCTGGTAAAATGCTTTTTAAATGGTCTTTCAAATCGGTTTTTAAGTTTTCGAAAATTATATTACGCTCTTCCCAATCGTCGGCAATCCTTAACGGTTTCGGTAAAGTACTTATTTTTTCTCCGTTTTTTAATAATTGCGTTAAAGCGAAGGAATGTAGCGTAGCTACGTTAGGATATCCTTTTCCTATCGGGTCGAGTACGTCGCCTATGTCGGATAGTAGTTTGTATGCAGCTACTCTAGTAAAAGTAAGGACTAGGATATTTTCAGGTTCTATACCGTGTTCTACGACCAATGACAATGCTTTCCTCGTAAGCGTTACTGTTTTCCCTGTCCCCGGGCCGGCGAGAAGTAGCGCGTTCTTCCCGATATGCTCGGCGGCTTTAAGTTGGTCTTTGTCTAAGCCTTTTTTCCAATCGTTTTCCATATCTCGCGCTTTGCCGTTTTTCTGGATCCCAACTCGGTAGGCTTTTAACTGTTGGAAATCTTTATACTATACAGGAATCTACGGTTCCGTATGTCTTTGTTTTCTGTAAGCGTATACGGCTTTTGATTCTTGGTCGCCTCCTCCTGGACCCCCGTCTGTACCTTTTTCTTCGGTAAAATAATCTTCGATGTCTCGTGCTTCTGCGTTAGATGTTGCTTCGTAATATATCCAACAATCTTCCTTCTCATCCACTTTATGGCCATTGAATAACCTATCTCGTGGGTCTTTAGCAATACCGACATACCAATTAATATAGACGCTACCTTCTTCATCCATATATTCCGTTATCCCGTTTTTAATTTCGTCTTTTGTGTTAGGCATCCCGAACCTCCTCTTATTTCATTAATAATCTATTTTTTGCCCAATGACGCAGTTTAACCTATTAAGCGTTTTTTGTAAAGGGAAACCGTTAATATTTTCCGTTGTTATTAGTCCGGTAAACCGGTACGGTCGTTTTTGGATAACTCCCCCGGGTGTATTTAACGCCCCTCACTTCCCCCCAAACGCCCGGTCCCGCACCGTAACGGCGAAGTGCCGGGCCGCGGGCTTGTCGTGCGCCGGCGAGCGGTAGCGGAACGCGACCGCGGCCCAGCGGCCGCCCGCTACGTCGAAGCGGCGTTTCAGGCCGACGCCGCCCTTCCGCGACATCGCCCGGAGGACGTGCGCGCCGGCGGCGAGTTCGACTTCGTAACGCCGCCAGCTCCGGCCGTAACCCGCGAAGAAGATTCCCTCCAGCACCTTCACGCCGTCGAGCGTCACCTTGATGTCCACCGGGTTAAGGTCGAAGCTCTGGTTGGCGACGTAGAGGGTGAGGGTGTGGCTCGGCCGGCTCGCGCCGCCGGCGCAAACGGCCGTCGCGACTATGAGGAGGATTATAAAGAGGAGGGCCTTATTCATATCCAGTGGGCGACGGCCGCTTTACGATACGACCGCTACTTCAACCCCGCCAACAGCTTCTTCTCCCAGTCGTCCTCCGCTCGGGGAGGAGGCGGCGGTGGCGGCCGGCGATATTGCATCAACGCGTAGATGAACGAGCCGAGCAGGATATAGCCGAGCATCGCCTCGGTGACGGCGAGCATCATCGCCCGGGGGTTATCCGGCCGCGGGTGGATGTCGCCGTAGCCGACGGTCGTGAGGGTTTTGCCGCTGAAGTAGACGTAGTGATACCAGCGGAGCCGTAGCTCGTGGTGGGCCTGGTAGCTTATCCCCGGCGACGGGTAGCGGTATAGGAGGGCGAAGCCGCCGAGGAGGACGAAGACGATGACGACGAAGAGGCGCGCCAGCCCGAGAGCGCTGTGGCCGGACCCGGCGACCAGCCACAGAAAGGACTCCGACGCCCACCGCAGCCGACGGCCCTGGATGCGGTGGCAGGCCCGCTGGTAGGTGCGCTGGTCGCCGTAGAGCTCGCGCGCGGCGTCGTCGCGGCCGGCCGCGATGAGCAGTCGCCGCGTATACGTGATGCCCCGCTCGGTATAGGCCGTCGCCTCCCGGCACTCCTCGCACCCCCGCGCCGCCCGCCATATCGCCCGGAAGCGCCGCCTGATGTTGGCGGCGACCTTACCCTCGGCGGCGGCGGCGGCCACCTCCGCCAGTAGTTCCCGGAGGTCGCCCTTCCAATCCCGGCACGTGGGCCCTTCGGCTTTCACCGGTTATGCCTCCTTGGCCTCGGCCGGTTCGCTCGCCATCAACTCCGGCCGGCACACCTTCTTGAAGTTGCACCGCTCGCACCGCCCGAGGTCCTCGGTCCGGGCGAACTGCTCCTCCTCCAAGGGGACGTTCTCTTCGACGTCGGCTAGTAACGCCCGCATATCGTCGAAGCGGGCGCGGATGTAGCTGACGGTGGCGTCGAGGTCCTCCTGGGTGACGCTGAACGTGCGCACGTCGTCGTGATAGAGGTTGTATTCGCGGGCGATGACCCGGGCCGGGTCCGCGCCCCACTTCTCGCTCGCGTAGAGCGCGTAACAGCTGAGCTGGAGCGACGTATCCTCGGTCAAGCGCTTGCCGGTCTTCCAGTCGTAGATGATAACCCGGCCTTCTTCGTCGCGATAGGCGCAGTCGAGCTTGACCCAAATCTTGACGCCGTCGAGGCGGAAGTTCGCGAACTCCTCGGCCTCGAGCCACGCGTCGCGGGCCAGCGTCTGGAGGCCGGCGAAGGCCGCGGAGCCGTAGAACGTCTTCAGGCACTTTTCGACCTGCGCCGCGGCGTCCCGCCAATCGTCCTCGCCGCGGGAGGTGCCGTATTCGTGTTCGAGGAGGCCGCCGGCCTTGGGGTGCTGGCGGTAGCGGCCGTGCCAGCTCGAGACGTATTCCTGCCTCATCCGCTTGAGCGTTATGTCTATGACGCGCTCGACGTCGAGCCCCGGCTGGCCCCAGCGGAGGTTCTGGATGGTGTGGTCGATGCAGTCGTGGACCTTTTGCCCGAGCCATTGGGGGACGGTGTTGAGGTTTTTGAGGACGTAGATCTCGCGGGTGCGCGCGGGCGCGTCGGCGCGCCAGCCGCCCCAGAACGCGTAATACTGGAAGTAATACTGGCGCGGGCACGTCGCGAGGACGCCGTCGCGCGACTTCGACCAGGAGAACGTGTTTTTTATCTCGGCCATAATGGGTCTATTGTAATAACCGTCGCGGCCAGCCGCAAGGGAAATAACGGCGTCGCGTGCTCGGCGCCCGGGCCGTTAAACCGATGGGGCGCGCCAGGCGTCGGATAGGGGAGCGCGCGGTCCCACAACGGCTCTTATAATCTATGCGGTTAATAACGAAGCAAGGCGGCCCGCGCGCTTCGGCCGCCGGAGAGGAGAGACCGATATGAAGACGTTCCTGACGCTCGTCCTATGTGCGGCCCTCGTGCCCGCGACGGCGCTTGCGTTGTCGGATTACGTCGACGAGGCCCTCACCGCCCTCGGCGTTACGACCGCGGCCGCGCCCGACGGGCCGGCGACCACGGCGCCCGCGAACGCCGCGACGACGCCGGCTACCAAGGTTAAGACCGAATATACCCCCAATGGCAAAGAGGCCACGACGCTCTACCTGACCTCCACGCCCGCCGCGGCGCCCGTAACCGTGGACGACCGCGACGTAGGCGTAACGCCGCTCCTGTTGACGGACCTCCCGCCCGGGAAAC
>CAZJNB010000203.1:0-4310 GCA_964547385.1 uncultured bacterium | reverse complement strand
GCGTAGCGCCCGAAGTCCTCGCCGCCCATGGATGGCGGGCGTTCCAGAACGCGCCCCTCCCCGAAGATACATCACGCCTTGTTAAATACGGACATTTCACCATACGCACATATACTTGCGTTCCAATCAGGCATCTACGCCAAATAATCATAACATAGCCCCGGGCCGCCGGGAACACCCCGTCGTGTTCGGCGCCGGCGCCGAAGTAGCGCGTTGACTTTGACCCTTTTTTACTTGACCTTAAATAATAACGTATATTAGTTTTATAAAAGCCATCGCAACGTGTTAAGCGAAAGCAACGCCAAAACTTAATACGCCTTACCTTCCGGCGTTCCGCCCCGTCGCCGCGGCAACGAGAACGTTGGAGAGTTGCCGAACGTGCGATAGCCGCACCTCCGAAAACATAAACGTCCCGAAGCCGCAATGACCGCTGAGCCTATCTTAGTCATCAACCCCGGCTCCACCGGTACGAAGATCGCCCTCTTCCGGGGCGAGACCCTTGTCGCGGAGGAGGCCGCGGCCGCCCCCGCTGGCGACGGCCCGCTGTGGGACCAGTTCGACGGCCGCCTGGCGGCGGTTAGGTCCTTCCTCGCGAGCCAGGGGAACGTCGCGCTCGCCGCGGTCGTCGCGCGGGGCGGCCTTATCCGGCCGGTCCCGTCGGGCACTATCCGCGTTACGGCCGCGATGCTCGTGGACGCGCGCGCCGGCTATCAAGGCGAACACGCCAGCAACCTCGGTTGCGCGCTGGCGGACGCGGTGGCGGCGCCCCGCGGTATCCCGGCCTTCATCGTAGACCCGGTTGCGGTTGACGAGATGACGCCGCTCGCGCGCTACGCCGGCCTACCCCTCCTGGAACGCCGGTGCCTATCGCACGCGCTGAATATCCACGCCGCGGCGCGCAAGGCCTGTGAACAAATAGGCAAAGAGTTGGCCGCGAGCCGCTGGCTCATCGCGCACCTGGGCGGCGGCTTCTCGGTCGTCCCCCTCGACGGCGGCCGCATCGTCGACGTGAACAACGCCAACTCCGAGGGGCCCTTCGCGCCGACGCGGGCCGGCGGCCTACCGGTCCAGGGCTTAATAAAGCTATGCTTCTCCGGCGACTACGACGCCGCGGAGCTCAAGCGGATGACGACGCGCGAGGGCGGCCTCTACGCCTACCTGGGTACGGACGACGCCCGGGAGGTGGAGCGCCGCATCGCCGCCGGCGACGAGGGGGCCCGCGAGGTCTACGAGGCGATGGCCTACCAGGTGGCCAAGGAGCTCGGCGCGATGGCGTGCGTCCTCGCCGGCCGGCTCGACGGCGTCGTCTTAACCGGCGGCCTCGCCGCCTCCGATATGTTCTGCGCGTGGCTCGAGGCCCGGGTGGCGTTCCTCGGGCCGGTACTTCGCTTCCCGGGCGCCTTCGAGATGGAGGCGCTGGCGCTGGGGGCCCTTCGCGTCCTCCGCGACGAAGAGGAAGCGCTGAACTACCCGCCCGCCGAGGCGAAGACGTAACGGCTAAGCGCCGTGGGAGTAACGTTATGCGCACATTGATGTTGGGCAACGAAGCGGCGGCACGGGGCGCCTTCGAGGCGGGCGTCGCCCTCGGCTCGGGCTACCCGGGAACGCCGAGTACCGAGGTATTGGAATACCTGGCCCGTTACGACGGCGTTACGGTGCAGTGGGCCCCCAACGAGAAGGTGGGTTACGAGGTCGCGATGGGCGCCTCGCTCGCGGGCGCGCGCGCCCTCGTTACGATGAAGCACGTGGGCCTCAACGTCGCCGCGGACCCGTTCTTCTCCTCCTCCTATATGGGCGTGAACGGCGGCCTGGTAGTAGTCTCCGCCGACGACCCGGGGATGCACTCCAGCCAGAACGAGCAGGACAACCGCTGGCTCGCGAAGGCGGCGAAAGTAATAATGGTGGAGCCGAGCGACGCCGAGGAGGCCCGCTGGATGACGCGCGCGGCCTTCGCCCTCTCCGAACAGTTCGACTCGCCGGTAATGGTCCGTATGACCACCCGCGTCTGCCACCAAACCGCGGTCGTAACGCCCGAAGACCCGGAGAAATTAGCGCCGCGCTCCTACGTCAAGGACATCCCCAAATACGTCCTCCTCCCGGGGCACGCCCGCGGCCGGCGGCCCAAGGTGGAGGAGCGCCTCGTCGCCGCCGCCGCCTTCGCGAACGAGAGCGACGAGTGGAACCCGGTCTTCGCGGGCGGCGGCCAAATCGGCGTCGTCACCTCGGGCATATCCTTCGGCTACGTCCGCGAAGCGATGCCCGAGGCGAGCGTATTGAAGCTGGGCCTTGCGCATCCGGTTCCCCTCGAGCGCATCCGCCGCTTTGCCGAGGGCGTCGAAAAATTAATAGTAATAGAGGAACTCGACCCCTATCTAGAGGAGGCGATTAAGGCCGCGGGGCTCGCCGTCGAGGGCTTGTCGCTTAGGCCTTATATGGGCGAGTTGAACTTGACGTTGGTGGAGAAAGCCCTCCGCGGCGACGCGCGCGCCCGCGTTACCGTCTCTTTGGACAACGTGGAGATACCGCGCCGGCCGCCGACGCTCTGCCCCGGCTGTGCTCATCGGCCGGTGTTCAAAGTGTTGCGCGATATGCGCCTGCGGGTGATGGGCGATATCGGCTGTTATACCCTCGGCGCGTTGAAGCCGCTGGGCGCGATGGAAGCGTGTATGTGTATGGGCGCCTCCCTCGGTATGGCCGAGGGACTGGACGACTTCGGCGGCGAGGACGTCGCCGGGAAGGTCGTGGGCGTCATCGGCGACTCCACCTTCTTCCACTCCGGCATACCCGCCCTCGTGGATATGGTCGTCCACCAAAGCCGCGCGACGGTCCTCATTCTGGACAACGGCACTACGGCGATGACGGGCGCCCAGCCGCACCCGGGGACCGGAAAGGGTATCCGCGGCGAGGCCGCCCCCGCCGTGGACCTCGCGGCGCTGTGCCGCGCTATCGGCGTCGGCCGCGTCGTCGAGCTCGACCCCTACGATATGGCGGCGTTCGAGGAAGCGCTCGCCGCGGAGCTTGCCGCCGGCGAGCTCTCGGTGCTCGTCGTGCGGGCGCCGTGCGTCCTCGACGCCCGGGTGGTCTTCGGCGACGCCGTAGAAATCGAGCTGGAGGCGTGCACGAAATGCGGCCTGTGCATCCGCGTCGCCTGTATGGCCATCCACGAGAACGACGGCTTCCCGGCGGTGGACGCGGACCTGTGTAACGGCTGTGGCGTGTGCGCCCAGGTCTGCCCGGAGGACGCCATCCGAGTTCCCTTGAAGGCCGGCGCCTAACGCCGCGGTGTCTCTCGCGACGAGAAAAAGAAGGAAGCGCGAATGGAAAAGGTCTCGATAACGAACGTCCTCCTGTGCGGCGTCGGCGGCCAGGGGATATTGACCAGCGGCCGCGTCCTGGCGCTGGCCGCGCTCCACGCCGGCCTCGACGTCAAGATGAGCGAGGTGCACGGGATGTCCCAGCGGGGCGGTAACGTGGATACCCACGTCCGTATCGGCGCCGCGGTTCCCTCCTCCCTCATTCCCCGCGGCGGCTGTCACTTCCTGGTATCGTTCGAGAAGATGGAGGCGCTCCGCAACCTCGACTATCTCCGCGGCGACGGCGTCGCGTTCGTGAACCGATTGGAGATACCGCCGCTCGCGGTTACGCTGAAGAGCGGGAGCTACCTCGAGGACATCGACCGGCTCCTGGAGGCCAAAGCGCCGACCCTCTTATGGGTGGAGGGAACCGAAGTGGCGCGCCAACTCGGCGACGTGCGCAACGTCAACGTCATCCTCCTCGGCGCGCTGGCGACGCGCCTTTCGCTTTTAGACGAGGAAGATTGGCTCGCGGCGCTTAAGGAGCGCTTCCGGCCTAAGTTACACGAAGCCGTTACCGCGGCTTTCCGCAGGGGGGTGGCGTATGAGTCCGCTAACTGACTTCGAGCAGGTCCGCGAGGCGGCGTGCGCGCGAGGGCCGTTCGTCGTCGCGGTCGCCGCCGGGCACGACGCGGCGACGCTCGCGGCGCTCGCGCTGGCCCAAGAGAACGGGCTCGCCCGTGCGCTCCTCGTCGGCGAGGGCGCGACGATTCGGGAAGCGCTCGCCGCTATACCCAAGCCGCTCGCCGACGCCGAGGTCGTGGCGGCGGCAGGCGAGGAGGCCGCGGCGGCGAAGGCCGTCGCCCTCGTCCGGGAGGGTAAAGCGCACATCCTCCTTAAAGGGAAGTTGAAGACGGCGACCCTTATGCACGCGGTGCTGGCGCGCGACGCCGGCCTCAGGACCGGCCGCCTCCTGAGCGACGCGTTCGTCTTCGAATACCCCGCGCCCGAGGGGAT
>CAZJNB010000202.1:0-4313 GCA_964547385.1 uncultured bacterium | reverse complement strand
ATTACGTTACCGGTAAGGCCCACCGCGCCGGCGGACGATGTATTCTCTGCGCCGTTGCCGCGGGCGCGGGCGACGTCGCGGTCCTCGACGTCGCCCGGCAAAACGGCTTTATCATCACCCTCAACCTCTATCCCTATAACGCCGGCCACGTGATGCTCTTCCCCACCCGCCACGTCGAGGACCCGCGCGAGCTCGGCGACGACGAGTGCCTCGCGCTCTCGCGGCTGACCAAACTCACGCTGGACGTCCTCGAGCGGGAATACACCCCCGCCGGCTTCAACGTCGGCTACAACCTCGGCGCGGCCGCGGGCGCCTCCATCGCCCACCTTCACCTTCACGTCGTCCCGCGTTACCACAACGAAGCCGGCATCCTTGAGGTCCTGGGCGGCGCTAAGATCGTCGTCGAAGACCCTCACGAGACGCGAGCCCGCCTGCGGGTCGCCTTCGCCGAAGCGTTAAAAAATACCGCGGCTTAGCTGAGCCGCGGCGTCCGTCCGTAATCCCGCTTTTGTTATTCGACGTTCACCCCGGCGTCCCGCTCGAAGTTAAGGTCGCGCCGGCCGCCGCGGGAAAGGTACGTCCGGTAGACGGCGCGCGCCTGGGCGACGTGGCCGAGTTTCATATGGGCACCGGCCAACAACGCCAACGCCGGCGCCGACGCCGGCGCAATATCAACCTCCCGGCTGAGATACGTTAGTGCCGTCTGGTAATCGCCTCGCTGATAATACCACCGGCCCAAGATGTAGTTGGCGCCGGCCAAGCTCGGCTCGGCCGCGGCCGCGGCGTGCGCAAACGGTAACGCTTCCTCGGTTCGCCCCTCCCGCGTCAATATCTCGGCCATCCTAAGTTGGAAACGGGCGTTTTCGGGCGCCAAACGCAACGTCTGGCGGTATGCTCCCTCGGCCCGGCGGAAATCCCCCAACCCGATATAGACCTCGCCGAGCTCGAACCAGGCGTCAAGGTAATCGGGCGCGAGGGCCGTCGCCCGCGCCACGAACGGCAACGCCTCCCTCGCACGGCCGGCCCGGACAAGCGATACGCCGTAATTGTAATTTACCTCGGCCTTGTAGGGCGCGACCAGAACGCCCCGGCGGAATACGTCCATCGCCGTATCGGATTGCCCGAGCCGCTCGTACGCAATACCGAGTAGGACGTACGTATAGTAGATTTCGGGCGCCTGCGCCATAGCGCGTCTAAAATACGAAACCGCTTTTTCATATTCCCCGGCGTCGAAATAGAACTTCCCATAGCGGTAATAACTCTGGCCGAAGGCGCCGTCCCGGCGCGCGTTCGAGAGAGGCCACATCGCGAAGGTCCCCACCGCCATCGCGACCACGGTCAACGCCGCGGCCGTTCGCCAACGCCACGCCCGCCACTCGTCGATTACCCGGACGAAGCCCGCGCCCGCGAAGACGAGTAATAGCGGAACCATCGGCAGGCGGTACCGCGCCGAGATGAAGAACGCCATCACCGATAACCCGTACGCCACGACGAAGACCGCCGCCACCGTCCGCGGGAACGGCGACCGCCGCCACCCCAAAGCCCACCCCAAGACCGCGAACGGCAAGACGAAGCCGAAATAAGGGAGTTGGACCCGATGGAACGGCGTTACGAATTTCATAAAATAATAATCAACGTTCAGGCTAACCTCGAAGTCGTTCAATAGGAAGCGTAGTTTTTTCGCATAGAGACGCGCCGCGTCGCCGGGATGGCCGCGGAGCCACGAAAACGCCTGGCCCATCCACCACCGCGAGACCGCCGACGCCTTCATCGGATGGCCGACGCGTTCCTCCGCGATAACCCGGGCGAGGTCGCGATTCAGCGCCTGCGGCCGCCCCTGGCCTATCTCGCCTAAGTTCCAATAAGTCCCGGTCGCGGTCGCCGAGTTCCCCAGGAAAAAGTTGACGCCGCCCTGCGACGACACTACGACCCAATCGCCGGCTACGAGGCCGTTCCGCAGCGTAACGGCGAAGAGTATGGCGACGAGCGGGAGGAAATACGCGGCGAGGCGGCGCCCACCGAGCCGGCGGAGATAAATAAGGAATACCGGAACCGCCGCGGCGGCAAAGAGCAATAGGTTTGCGCGGTCGAGGGCGGCGACGCCTACGAGCGTGCCCGCCGCGGCAAAGTTCCAACGCCGGCCGGCCACGCCGCGCGCAAGGAAATAAAACGACGCCGTAATAAGGAATACGTCGAGGGAAACAGGAAGAATGAACGAGCTGAAGAAAATCGCCGGGAGGTATACTACCCAGAGGATGCCGGCAACGCGCGCCGGCCACTCGCCGAATACCCGTCGGCCGAAGCCGTAAATGAATACGGCCGAGGCGCCGTCGAGGGCGATGTGGACCAGACGGACGACCGTCAGGTGCGGGCCTATGAGCTTATAGATAATCCCGAGGAAATAGGCGTAGAGAGGCCCGATAAAGAATACGCCGTCGCCAAGCCAGTCGCCCGAGGCTATCTCCTGGGCCCAATTATTGAAGAAGAACGCGTCCGGAATATGCCGGAGGTAACCGAAGAAGGGGTCGTGGGTGACGGAGGCGAGATAGATACCCCGCGCCACGACCGCGGCCGCCGCCAAGCCGAGGGCCCACCGGTTCCGGCCGCCCCACGCCTTCGCTCCCGCCCATACGCCGCCGTTGTTCATAATATTACGCCCCCGCCTCGCGGGGGCCTTAGCGCTACGGGGATTCGAACCCCGGTCTGATGGCTGAGAACCACCTATCCTAAACCCCTAGACGATAGCGCCACGCTCAAGTTATATAACCCAAGCCGCCGGCGGTGTCAAGAGAATAAACGCGCCGCCCTTTCGGTTAAACCTTCCCGCCCGGCCGCACGCCTTATTAAAGATTTACGGCGCCCCTTATTTTTGTTATAAATACCTTTAATGACGACGCGGAAGCTAACGAGCCGGGACTTCGCCCTTGCGATCTTCGCCGCGGCGGTCCTCACCCTTGCGTTCCCCCGTTTCGACCTCGAGGCGCTGGCGTTCGTGGCGTTGGTCCCCCTCTTGGCCGCGCTCGAGGGCTTGCGCGCGCGCCAAGGCGCGTGGCTGGGCTTCATATTCGGCCTCCACTGGGCCGTTTTCCTTCTTTACTGGCTCTCGCCCGCGACGACGGCCGGCTTCCTCCTAGTCGCAATCTACCAAGGGCTTTTCGGCGCGCTCTTCGGCTTCCTCTACGTCGCCGCGCGGCGCCACGGCCGCGTTCCGGCGGTCATCTGCCTGCCGGTCCTTTGGCTCGGCGTGGAATGGCTCCGCACCCTCGGCTACCTCGCGTTTCCGTGGGCCCTGCTCGCCTACACCCAGTATAAATTCAACCTCCTCATCCAAGTCGCGGACCTCGGCGGCGTATGGCCCGTCTCCCTCGCCGTCGCCGCCGTGAACGGCTTCGCCTATTATATATGCAGGGACTATCGGCATGTCGCGACGTGGCTTCGGGGCGTCGCCGCCGCCGCGGTCCTCCTCGGCGCCCTCTGCCTCTACGGCGACCTGGCCCAGGTTACGCCCAACGTGGGCCGGCCCCTCCGCGTCGCGGTCGTCCAGCCCAACATAGACCAGGACGTGAAGTGGGACCCGGCCTACCGCGACGAGACGATGCGTATCCTCACCGAGTTGAGCTACGAGGCCCGGCGCGAGGGCGCCCGCTTCATCGTCTGGCCCGAGACGGCGACGCCTTTCTACCTCTTCGATAACTACTACTACCGCAGTCGGGTCTTCGACGTCGCCGCCGGCGCGGACGCCTATCTTTTAACGGGCACGGTGGAGAAGCGGCCGAGCGCCACCCTCCTCCGCGGCCGCGACTACCGTCGCTTCAACGCCGCGGTCCTCATATCGCCCCGGCGTAAGATAATCGGCCGCTACGCCAAGGTCCGGCTGGTCCCCTTCGGCGAACATATCCCCTGGAGCGCGGACCTGCCGGCCGTAACGCAGACCCTCTTCGCCGACTCCGGCGACTTCACGCCGGGCGACGGGTGGAAACCTTTGGCCGCGCCCTCCTTCGACTTCGGCTGTTTCATCTGCTACGAGGTCATCTTCGCCGATATATCCCGGAGCTACGCCCGGGCCGGCGCCGACTTCCTCGTCAACATCACGAACGAGGCCTGGTTCGGCCGAACGAACGCGCCGTACCAATCGCTCGCCGCGGCGGCCTTCCGCGCCGTCGAGAACCGCTCGTGGCTCGTCCGCGCGGCCAACACCGGCGTCACCTGCTTCATCGACCCCAACGGCCGCGTCGTCCGCAAGTCGAAGATATACGTCCGCAACCAGCTCACCGACGACATCTACGCTCGCCGCTACGTAACGTTCTATACCC
>CAZJNB010000201.1:0-4371 GCA_964547385.1 uncultured bacterium | reverse complement strand
ATCGCCGTCGCGCCGGACCTCGACGCCAAGCGGCAGATCTTGGAGAACGCCGTCGCCCTCTACCACAAGCTCGGCCACGAGCGGCCCCGCGTCGCGGCGTTGAGCGCGGTCGAGACGCCCATCCCGGACCACGTCCCGAGCGAGGACGCGGTCGCCCTTACCGAAATGAACCGCGCCGGCGACATCACCGGCTGTATCGTCGAAGGGCCGCTGAGTATCGACCTCAGCGTCTCCGCGGCGGCGGCCAAGGCCAAGGACCACGAGACCGAGGTCGCCGGCCGCGCCGACATCCTCCTCTGTCCGGAAATTATCTCGGCCAACCTGCTCGCGAAGGCGACGACCCTTTTCGCGCACTACCGCCTGGCGCACGTCATAATGGGCGCGAGCGCGCCGGTCCTCATCCCGAGCCGCGCCGATAATGCCGAGGCGAAGTTCCTCTCCATCGCGCTGGGCGGTTTGACCGTATAGGGAACCCTACATAGCGTTAATAAAAAGCCCCGCCGCGGCGGGGTTTCTTTTTTGTTCCGGCGCGCCGATAACGGCGCGGCGTTAGACGTCCCGCCGGGAGAAGAGTGCCCACGTCGCGACGAAGAGGGCGAAGATGTAGACCGCCGCGGTCGCGAGCGTCAACCAGCCGTCGAGGCCCCACCCCTCGAGCTTCAACAACTCCGCGGCCCGCAGTTGGACGCCCGCCAGCGGCGGCGTCGCGGCGAAGTAGACCTCGCTGGCCCACCGGAGGTACCACGGGAAGGAGAGCCCCGCGTCCCGGTAGCCGCCGGTCATAAAGTCCCGCAGGCGCGCCGACGCCGCCGGGAAGCTCGCGGCGTAGAGGATTATCCCCAACATCGCCGCGACCAGCCGCGGCAAGAACATACTGAAGAACGCGACGAGCGTCGTCGCGAGGGCGAGCGCCAGGCACGACGTCGCGAGCGCGAGCCAGAACGTCGCCGGGAACGCGTGCCCGCGAAGGACAAATAGCGCCGAGCTCAGCAGGCCGAACGCGACGACGGTCGCGACCGCGGTGAGGAAAGCGCCGCCGAGCTGACCCAAGAGGACATCCCGCCGCCGGACCGGCTTCGCGAGGAGAAGGGCCGTGCGGCCGTCCTCCAGCGGCCGCGCCGCCGCGCCCATCGCGAGCATTATCGCGAACAAGATTCCCCACCCGACCGTAAGATGATACGAGACCGCCCGCGCGAGCGCGAGCTGTTCGGCGCCAGCGTAGACGCGGCCGCCGCCGTAGAGCTGGGCGCCGTAGAGGCAACCGGTTACCGCGAGGAAGAGGAACGCCACGACGGACAATAATATCAACAGCCGCGACGTGAACGCGCGACGGACGGCGGCGCATATAAGGAGTAGGACCGTCACCTTGCTTCCCCCTCCTCGTCGCCGCCGCCGGCGACCACCGATACGAAGAGGTCCTCCAGCGTCTGGCGGCGCGTTACCAGCCTTACGACGACGACGCCGGCCGCCGCCGCGGCGGCGGAGACGTCCCGCGCCGTCCGCCCCGGCAACAGCTCGACGACGAACTCCTTGCCGCCGCCCTCGACGCGAGCGGCGAGCGCCGCGAACGCCGCGCGCGCCTCCTCGGAGGGGCGCTCGAGCTCGACCTCCACCACGTTCGTCGGCCTGAGCAAGGCCGTCAACTCGCCCTCGGCGACGAGCCGCCCCTCCTCTATTATCGCGACCCGCGTGCACTGCTGTTCGATTTCCGCGAGGAGGTGCGAGCTCACGACGACCGTTTTGCCCGCGGCGGCGTATGCGCGCACGAGCTCCTTGACGAAGTGATGGCCCAGCGGGTCAAGGCCGGCGGTGGGTTCGTCCAGGAAGAGGAGCTCCGGCTCGTTGACCAGCGCCTGGGCGAGGCCTACGCGCTGGAGCATCCCCTTGGAGAAGCCGGCCATCCGCCGGTCCGCGGCGTCGCCGAGCTCGACGCGCGCGAGCAGTTCGTCGGCCTTCTTCTCGGCCGCGGCGGCGTCCAGGCCGAAGAGGCGACCTGAGAAGCGAAGGTATTGCCGGGGCGTAAAGTAGGGGTAGCGGACCGGGAACTCCGGCAGGTAGCCGACGCGGCGGCGGAGCTCGGGCCGGCGCCAATCTTCGCCGAAGAGGCGCACGGTCCCGGCCGTCGGCTTCACCAGCTCGAGCGCGACCTTTATCGTCGTCGTCTTGCCGGCGCCGTTGCGGCCCAGGAAGCCGAAGACCTCGCCCGGGCCGACCGCGAAGCTGATGCCGTCAACGGCGGTAACGCCGCCGAAACGCTTGACGAGTCCAACTACTTCGAGGGAGAGAGGCATAGTATTACGCCGAGATTATTCGGAAGGGCCCGAGCGATACGGCCGTAATTATACTATAAAAGCGGCGCCGGCGGCCATACAATTCGCCGGCTCGGCGCCCGGCGCCGCGGCCCTTGACGCCGCGGCGAGTTTCGGTTATCCTTGATACGTCCCGGAGGGCTCGCCTAATGGTAATCGTTTTTTCCACTTGCACAGCTTAAGAAAGCTGTTATATTTATTATACGGGAACATCGATTAGTTAGGGGGTAGTATAAAAAACCGAGCTATCATTTTCTCGCCCGCCCTCGCCGGGTTAATCGCGGCCGGAGCGTCCTGTATCTTCGCCGCGCCGGCCCTCGGCGCGAACGGCGCTACGGTAAGACCCGGCGCGGAAGCGGCTTCCCCGCCGGCGACAACGCCACCGGCCGCGACCGCGGCGCCCGCGCCGCCGGCGACGCCTCGTTATAACCAACCGCCCGCGCCCGCCCAATCTCCCCCTAAAGACTCCCCCGGCTCCTGGGAGGTCTACCCCAGCCCGACGACGCGAAGTCTACGCGCCGTAGACTTCGTCGACGCGAACAACGGCTGGGCTTGCGGCGCGGGCGTAATGCTACGTTACCAGAACGGGACGTGGACCGCGGACCCCGGGCACACGAGTCACGTTCACAACGATATTGACATGGTTTCTACGACCGACGGCTGGGCTGTAGGGTGGGACGGTATTACGCAGGAGGAGAAAATCTGGCATTGGGACGGCTCGAGCTGGAACGAGTTCCAGACCGTTACCGGCGCGATATACTGTATAGATATGATCGACGCCACCCACGGCTGGATAGGGGGTAACGGTTACTTCCTCCGTTTTAATGGTACTACTTGGGAGTATGGAGGGAGCGCGCCCAATACGGTTTTCGGTATACAGATGAAAACGGATACGGACGGATGGGCCGTCGGTTACCGATTTATAATGCGACGGGTAGGCGGTTCGTGGATAGAATTGCCCGGCGCAAACGACTGGTATTTAGGGGACGTCTCCGTTTTTAATAATTCAGAGGGGTGGGCCGCGGGTCGGAAAATAAGCGCGAATAAAGGTTTATTGGTAAAATACGATGGTAACTCTTGGCAAGAAGATACTATATTGGACAACGTTACCGGCCTCGGCCAGTTAAGTTTCGTCGGTCGTGACTGGGGTTGGACGAGCGGTTCGGTCGCGATAATTTTATTTTGCGATGGAACCAAATGGACCGAAGTGAATTCCCCGGTAAGTAATAGCTTGGGCGTAACCTTTTGTTTAACCCGCGAATTCGGTTGGCTTATGGGTAGTAACGGTACGATCCTTAAATACAAGCCCAACGTTTCAATAACACCCACTTCTTTGGGTAAAATAAAAGCGATATACCGCTAACCATAAACTTAGGAGGCTTAGAAATGGCTACGTATTCGACGCCGGAACAGAAACAGTGGATATTGAACACGGAGGCCGAGTTCCGGGAGGGGAGTTGGAACGGCGCCGGCGTCGGTTATCATTAATACGTCCCGGAGGGCTCGCCTAATGGTATGGCAGCGGATTTGAAATCCGCCGGGCCTCGGCCCTTGGGGGTTCGACTCCCTCGCCCTCCGCAATCGCCGTCCCGCTCGTCGGGACGGCGTTCGCCTATTCCGGCGCGCCCCTCGTCATAATTATCAGCGCGTGGGAACGGGCTACGCCCAGCGACGCCAGCGCGTGCGCCAGCCACATCGCCTTATTGACGAGGACGAAGGCCCACCGGAAGCGGAGGCCGAAGTGGTGAGCGCTGAAGCGCCAGCCGGGAAAGAGCGCCCGGACCTCCGCGAGCTTCAGGCCGCGAAGCTTCCCGGCGCCCGGCTCCACGGTGTCGTACCACACGAGCACGCCCGCGTCCGCGAGGACGCGCTCGAGCTCGGCCGCGGCGCGCCGGCGCGTCTCCCCCGGCGGCAGCGACGAGAACAACAGCGATTGGCAGGCGATGTCGAAGGCGCCGTCATGGAACGGCAACGCCGCGGCGTCGCCTTGGACGAAGCGGACGGCCGCCGCGGTCTTGTCGGCCGCGTCGCGGAGGGCCGCGGCGTCGCGGTCCAGGCCCAC
>CAZJNB010000200.1:0-4385 GCA_964547385.1 uncultured bacterium | reverse complement strand
GGGTCAGGCTGGTCAACTACGCGGCGCTGTAGCGGCGTCGGGGAGGGATGTGACGGAGAGGGCGCGGCGCGGGGGCGCCGCGTTTTATCGGTATAGCGCTTTAATCCGTCCCAGGCTCGTCGGCGCGACGCCGATGCCCGGGCCCGAGAAGGGCGCGGTCTCGACCTCGTAGATCAACCGGTCGGCGGTGAACGTCGAGATGAACATCGTGTACGACAAGGTGCTCGCCCAACAGGCGCCGCCTACGTATTCGTCGGCGACGTCGAAGGTGAAGCTGCGGAGCCGGCTGCCGGCGGAAGAGTATTGCGCGGCGTCGAAGTAGGGGCGCCCGGCGACGAGCCATAGCTTGTCGTCGCCGGAGGCGAGGCCGTGGTTATGGGCGTGGCCGGCGGCGAACGAAGAGACGACCGAGCCGCCGGCGGTGAGTTTATACACGAGGTTCGATTCGTAGGAGGAGGCGTAGAGGCGCGACCCGCTCCAGCTGAGGCCGTTTAAGTGGGTCCCGGCGGCGAAGGGCCCGGTGAAGTTGTTGGTAACCGAGCCGGTCTCGTCGTTGACGACGACGACCTTGGCGCGGCTCGTGGGCGAGGGGAGGTCGTTCGCGATATATATCCGCCCGGGCCGCCAGGCGAGGTCCATCGCCCAATAGACGTCCGGCGGGCAGTTGAACGAGGCCACGACGGAAGCGTTGCCGCCGCCGTAGGTGAACTTGGATATACGGACTTGATTGCGGCCGCGGTTATCGGCCACGGCGTAGAGGCTGGTGCCGTCAAAGGCGAGGCCGCGGGGGCCGTTGAGGGAAAGGCCCGAGACGGCGAAGCTGGCGACGATATCGCCGGGCGTCGCGGCCGCGGGGGCCGCGCCGGCGCAAAGCGCCACGAACGATAGGGCGATACGCCGACGGGCCTTTATGGTTGGACCTCCTTAAAGGCTCGCGAGAGATACGCGGCGACGAGGTCGCGGAACCATTCCTCGTGGGCCACGCGGGCGAAGCTGGCGTCGTGGCGGGCCCGGGCGGCGCGCGCCGGCGAGAGTTTTAGCGCGGCTTCCAGGGCCACCCGGCATTCGCTGGCGTTGCCGACTTCGGCCCAAAAGCAGGCGAAGTTGTAGTAGGTGCGGGCGTCGTCCGGCGCGAGCGCGAGCGCCCGTTCGAAATTCGGAACCGCGTTGTCGTCGTCGTGGAGGCGGTGGTAGCAGACGCCGAGGACGCCGAAGATAAGGCCCGAGTTGGCGTCTAAGCGGAGTGCCTCTTGGGCGGCGGCGAGCCCCTCGCGGGCGCGGCCCAGCTCGCAAAAGGCGAGGGCCTTAATCGCATACGCGCGGATATATCCCGCGTCTTCGGCCAACGCCTGGTCGCCGAGCGCGAGCGCTTCCTCGTAGCGCTCCGCGCTATACGCCGCGTACGCGCGTTCGGCCAACGCCGCCACGGCGGCGGTTCTCTCTTCGCTATTTCGTTCGCTCTCGGCCACTTCACGCCGGCCCGCGCCGCGCGGGCCCCGACCTTCCATTATAGTATAGTCCATAAACACGCCGCCGTCAAATCGCCGCGGCCGGAGATGGCCCCTCGCCGGCGGCGACGAACGCGCCGGCCTCAATATCGAGACGGGAGAAGTCGCCCGCCCGGGCGCCCACCGCCACGCACGCGTTGCGCCCGAGCCGAACGCCCGGCGGCAGCGCCGTCTCCCGGCCTATGAGAACCAAACCCGACGTGAGTTGGCGGGGATAACGCCGGTTGGGCGTGTCGGCGGGACCCGTGCCCAGGATACAACCGTCGCCGACGATGACCTCTTTATCGATAATAACCCGTTCCAACCGACAATCCGCGCCGACGCGGCAACCGTCCATAATGATGCACGACGTCACCGTCGTCCCGGCGCCGACGGCGACGCCCGGGAAGATGATGGAATTGCGGACCGCGCCGTAGATATCGCAGCCCTCGGCGACGAGCGAGCGCTCGACGGCGGCTCCGGCGTGGACGCGCGCCGGCGCGTAGTCGCGCGCCACCGTCTTTACGGGCCACTCCCGGTCGTAGAGGTTGAACGCCGGAAGGTCCGCCACCAAGTCCATATTAGCATCGAAATACGCGTCCAGCGTCCCGACGTCCCGCCAGTAGTCCTCGAAGAGATAACAATATACTCGCCGTTCCGCGAGGAGGGAGGGGATTATGTGGCGGCCGAAGTCCGTCAGGCCGCCGCGGACGCGGGCGATGGCGGCCATAAAGGCGTCGCGCGTGAACAAGTATATCCCCATCGATGCGATGTCGGACTTAGGCTCGGGCGGCTTCTCTTCAAAACCGATGATGCGGCCGTCGCCCGCGAGCTCGAGCGTCCCGAACCTCGTCGCGTCCGCGCGCGGGACCCGGAGCGCGGCGACCACGACGTCCGCCCCCTTGGCCTCCAACAGCCGCCTTAGATATGCGTAGTCCATAGCGTAGACGTGGTCGCCGGCGAGGACCAAAATATACGCGAAGTCCCGGGTTGCGACGTAATGCCGGTTTTGGTAACAGGCGTCGGCGGTCCCTTTATACCAATCGGAATCGACGTGCCCGAGGTGCGGCTGCAGGAGTTCGACGCCGCCCCAACTCCGGTCGAGGTCCCACGGCCGGCCGATGCCGATGTGCTTTCTAAGCGAGCGCGGCCGGTATTGCGTCAGGACCGCGACGTGAAAGACGCCGGCGTTGACGCAATTCGATAGCGTGAAGTCGATAAGGCGGTAGCGGCCGCCGAAGGGGACCGCGGGCTTCGTCCGCCGCGTGCACAGCTCGGCAAGCCGTGCGCCCTTGCCGCCCGCGAGTATTATCGCTAAAGTATCGCGCATCGCCGGGCTTCCCCTCAGTCGCCCTCGGCGGCGAGGACGGCGCGGCCGTTCGGCAATACGCCTTTGCCCTCGCCGGCGCCCAGGGCGACGCCCACATCTAACAGACAGTTTCGGCCGACGACGAACGCCGGCGGGACTTGCGCCCGCTTCCCGACGACGGTGACGCCCCGCCCGAGCGCGTCCGGGAACGCGTCGTTGGCCCGGCCTTCGCCCACGTCCGCGCCGACGTGCGCGCCCGCGCCCACCCGCACGAGCTTGTCCAGGACCGCACCCTCGACGACGGCGCCCGGGCCGATGTGGGTTTCATCCATTATGATGGCGTTGCGGACAACCGCGCTCTCCTCTACGTAGACGCGGCGGAAGAGGACCGAGTTCTCGACGCGGCCGTTGATGATACAGCCGTTGGCGACGAGCGCGGCCGCCGCGGCGGCGCCCGGGCCGAACTTCGCCGGCGGCTCGTCAGTATATTTCGTGTATAGCGGCCAGCTCGCGTCGTCGAGGCCGAAGGGGACATCGGCGGCCAAGAAGTCGAACGTGACGTCGTAGTAGTCGTCGAACGTCGGGATGTCGGACCAATAGCCGTCGAAGACGAAGCCGTAGGCCCGGCCCTCGCTGACGGCCGCCGTCACGAGGTCGGCGACAATATCCGCGGCGCCGACGTCGCCGAGCGCGCGTAGCCGCTCGACGAGGAAGGCCCGGCGGAAGACGAATATCGAGAGGGGAACGTAGGCACCGGCCGACTCTCCCGCGCCGGCGGCGGCCAAGGCGTTTCCTTTCCGGAGACGGAACGCGCCGTCGCGGCCGGCGGCCGCGCGTTGGAGGACTACGGTAAGGTCCGCGCCGGCGTCGCGGTGAAATTCCAGGAGCGGTCGGTAGTCCATCCGATAGACGTGGCCGCCCGCCAAGACCATTACCTCGGTGAAGCCGGGTTCCGTTATGACCTCGACGTTCTGGGCGAGCGCGTCCGCGGTCCCGCCGTACCACCGGGTGTCGCCGCCGGCGAGGTAGGGTTCCAGGAGGCGGAGGCCGCCGTCGTGGCGGTCGAGGTCCCACGGCCGGCCGATGCCGACGTGGGCCTTGAGCGATTCCGGAAGGTATTGCGCTAAGACGGCGACGTTCGTGATGCCGGAATGCGCGCAGTTGGAGAGGGCGAAGTCGATAAGGCGGTAGCGGCCCGCGAAGGGGACCGACGCCTTCGCGCGCACCCGCGTGAGGGTGAGGAGGTTTTCGCCGCCGCCGGCCAGAATTATCGCCAGAACGTCCCGCATCGTAATCGCCTATCGCTTATGCGCTAATATTATTGTATATCGGCTCAGCCCTGCCGGGAACTACGACGGTTACGTAGTGGCGGCCCGGCCGCGCGCGATAATTTTCGCGAGCCGTTCCAGGTCGTCGGCCGAGAAGTAGCTTATCTTGATGGCGCCGCGGCGGCCGTTGCCCGATATGGTAACTTTGGTCGCGAGGCGTTTTTCCAGGACGCGGCCGAGGTCGTCGAGGTAACGGCGGACCTTAGTCGGGCGCCGGCGCCCGGGGGCCGCGGCTCGCTTCGCGGCGAGGGCCTCGGCCTG
>CAZJNB010000199.1:0-4400 GCA_964547385.1 uncultured bacterium | reverse complement strand
ATGTTGTCCCGCTAAAGCGCGTCGGCTTTCGAGGTCGTCGCCACTTACGTCCAACAGCTCGGCCGCCTCGGGCGCGGCCGCCAAGACCATCAAATCGCGGAAGTATTCTACCAGCTGAAGCGAGGCCTGCGCCAGGTCGGCGCCTTCGTTCGCGAGCCGGTCCACCGCGCGCAACGCCGCGGCGCCGTCGGCCGCCAAGACCGCGGCGGCCAACCCCTCGACGGCTTCGGCGCCGACCAAGCCCAGCGTCCGCTCTACGTCCTTCACCGTTATCTCGTCGCGGCCGAAGGCGATGACCTGGTCGAACAACGACTCGGCGTCCCGCATACTGCCGCCGGAGCGGCGCGCGATAAGGGCCAACGCCCGCTCCTCGGCGGTTATCCCCTCTTCGCCGGCGATATGATGGAGCTTGGCCCTAATATCCGAAGTGGCGATGCGGCGGAAGATGAACCGTTGACACCGCGAGACGATCGTCGTCGGGACCTTCTCGAGGCGGGTGGTTGCGAAGACGAAGACGACGTGCGGGGGCGGCTCCTCCAACGTTTTGAGGAGCGCGTTGAAGGCCTCCGTCGTGAGCATATGGACTTCGTCGATGATGTAGATTTTATGAGGGCTATGGCCGGCGGCGAACCTCACCCGCTCGCGGAGCTCGCGGATGTCGTCGATACTGCGGTTGGAGGCGCCGTCGATTTCGAGGACGTCGGTATCGTTGCCGGCGGCGATGGCCCGGCAGTTATCGCACGTGCCGCAGGGCGTAACCGTCGGCCCGGCCGAGCAGTTAAGCGACTTCGCGAGGATGCGGGCCACCGACGTCTTGCCGACGCCGCGCGGGCCGGCGAAGAGATACGCCTGGGCGACGCGTCCCCCCGTAACCGCGTTGCCTAACGTCCGCGTTACGGTCTCTTGGCCCACGACCTCGGCGAACGTCGTAGGCCGGTAACGGCGCGCGAGGACCAGATATTCAGGGGTTGTCATCTATTTTCCCGGCGGCGGCCGGCGGCGTTCTCTTTTATCTCGAACATCGGACAAGCGGCGTTACATCGCGAAGGAGGCCGTTCGCAAGGCTCTACGTGGGTTACGACCGCCGCGGCCGAGAACTCCTTCCTTATATCGCTTTCCAAATCCTCCGACAGGCGGTGGGCCAACTCGAGCGGGATATCGCGGCAGGTAACGAGATGGAGGTCGATATGCCGTTGGCCGCCGGCGCGCCGGGTGCGCAAATGGTGGAAGTCGAGCCAGTGCGGGTGCCCGTCGCGAATGATCTCGCGGATCCGGCGCTCCTCGGCGGCCGGGAGACTACGGTCCAGTAAGTCGCCGAAGGCCTTCGCCGTTATCCGCCAGGCCGTGCGCAATATGAGGGCGGCGACGGCGAGCGCTACCAGCGGGTCGAGGAGGCGGAGGCCGGTGAGCTTTATTAGGGCCAAGCCGCCGAGGACGGCGAGGGAGGTCCAAACGTCGGTGCGTAAGTGGTGGCCGTCGGCTTCTACGGCTACGGAACCGGTTCGCGCGGCGACGGCAAAGAGCCGTCCCGATACGAAATAATTAATTAAAGCCGAAGCCGCCATTACGGCGGCGCCCCATCCCAATCTCTCGAGCGGCGCGCCGACGACTATGTTCCGGACCGCCTCCGCTATTATAAACAAAGACGCGGCGAAAATCAACAACCCCTCGACGGCGCCGGAGAGGGCGTCATATTTGCCGTGGCCGAACGCGTGGTCGACGTCGGCGGGCCGACCGGCCTTCTTCACCGCCCAGAAGGCCATAAGGGCGGCGAGGAGGTCTACGGCAGAATGCACCCCCTCCGCGATGACCGCGACGGAAGACATCGCGAAGCCGATAACCAACTTCGCGACGGTCAACGCTACGTTCGAGGCGACGGCCAGACGGGTAACGCCTATGTTCGCCCGCGTCCCTTTTCGTTCAGTCATTACCATCGGCTAAGGCTTTGTGCGCCGCGGCGAGCTCCGCGACGATGTCGAGCCCTTGCGGGCACTTTTCAACGCATTCGCCGCAGCCGGTGCACGCCGCGGCGTTCGCCATCCGCGCAAACCACCCGGTCTTCCCGATCTCGGCGTAAAGTTTCGTCGCGGCCTCTGTGAGGTCATAAACCCGCGCGAGCGTATATAAAGAGAGAACGCGGGATATCGGGACGTTCTCCGGGCACGGCAAACAATAGTCGCAGGCGGAGCAATAGGACTCGGCCAGTTTGCGGTATTCATCCAGGCCGGCCTCGACGGCCGCGGCTTCGCCGGCGGTGAGGGGTTCGGAGCGGGAGGCCGTCGCCAAATTCTCATGAAGCTGTTTTTCGGTGGACACGCCGGACAGGGCGCAGGCTACGTTCGCGTTGGCCAAGACGAACCGCAAAGCCAGCTCCGCGGTGCTCCGTGCCCCGACGTCCAGACCTTCGAACGCCGCCGACGGCCCGGCGAGGCGGCCGCCGCCCACCGGGCCCATAATCGCGACGGCCAAACCTTTCTCGGCGGCGTAGGCGATGCCGGCCTCGTTACGCCGGTCGATGAGATTATATTGGACGGTACAGCCGACGAACGCGCCGGCGTCGACGAGCCGGAAGAAGTCCTCGGGCGGCGCGTGGAACGAGAAGAAAAGGTGCCGGAAGAGCCCTTCTTGCTGAGCCCGGCGGGCCGCGGCCAAGGGGCCGTCTTTTAGCGCGAGGTGCTCCTCGAACTCTTTCCAACTAAGCCCCCACATATGGTAGACATCCACGTAGTCGGTTCGGAGCTTTGTGAGGGAGGCCTCCAGCCGCCGGCGCCAATCGCCGCCGTCGTCGTTGGCGCGGTGGTTCTTGGTGGAGAGCCAGACGCGCTCGCGCCGGCCGCCGGCGAGCGCCTCGCCCACGACTTCCTCGGATTGGTCGCGATTGTAGAGCGGCGCGGTATCGACGTAGTTGACGCCGGCGTCTACGGCCGCGCGGATAAGCGCGACCGCGGCGTCCCGTTTTACGTTCCCGTTTTGGTCCTCGGGGAGCCGCATCGCGCCGAAGCCGAGGGCGCTGACTTTGAAACCCAGTTTGCCGAAGTCGCGATACCGCATCCGGCGCTTAGTCCAGCTGGAGGTTGAGCTCGACGGTCCGTATTTCTCCGTCGGGTCCTTGCGGGCCGCTCACGGTGATTTCGGCGGCCGCGGAGAGGTTGTCTTTGCGGGCGGTAACGAACCACGTCCCGGGCGGTAGCGTAAGTTCGTAACGGCCTTCGTTATCCGTTTCGGTTTCTACGAAAAGCTCGTCCACCGAGACCGTCGCGGCCGGCGAGGCGTTCCCCTTGGCGTCGCCGACCAGCCCGCGGACCGACGTCAGCTCGGTCTCGAGGCACAAATCGACCATCACTTCGGCCTCGAGCGCCGCGAACATCGCCGTCGTCGTGAACGTGGAGGAAAAGGCCGTTCCCGCGTCGCCGTAGACGTAGAGGGTGTGTTCGCCGGGCATTACGGCCGCGAAGTGGTAGCGGCCGGCGTCGCCCTCCGTCGCCGTCGCCTCGCCAAGTAGGACCGCCCGGGCGCCCTCGAGCGGGTGGCTCTGTCAACCGATGACCGTTACGTCGAGCGTCGCCGGCGTGCCGTAGAAGCCGGCGTGGGCGGCCAAGGCGGCGGACGCCGTTACGACGAGCGTATATGTTGCGAGTTTATAGAGCGCGGCGAGTTTTCGGAACGCGGTCATCGGTCCGTCGGTAGGCGCAATTCTTTAATGTTATGTTGTTCTACGTTCGGATTGGTTTCCAACGCGTTTTCCAACCTTACGTCGGCGCCGCGGCTTATTATCAAACCGTGAACCGGCGCGCCGCCGGCGACGGTCTTTTTCACCCAGCCCATATACGAAGATATTTGACCGAACGAACTATAAGACGCCTCGACGTTCTTTAATTCAACTACTACGAACGGACCGCCGTCCCGCGTTCTACAGAGAAGGTCCATCCTCCCGCCGTCGCGCCCGCACGGTACCTGTCTGCCTTTTACGCCTTTCTTGGGGTTGTCGTATAACGCCAAGTCATAGCCGATATATTTTAAGATGCCGATATTATTGAAAATATATTCTTCGAGGTCTTTCTCTCTCTCAATTGTGTCCGGGAGGACGCCCATTTCTACTTCCGGCGTAAGGACCTCCCGGTACGAGCTGTCTTTTTCTATGGCAAGTTCTTTTAGGATTTCCCAAATATCGGGCGGGATTGGGAATACGGTACCCTGGAAATTTTTTCGATAAGCTTTCCATTCGCGCAACTTCGGATGTGCGCCTATTTCTTTGAAGGTAACCGGGTCCTTAAATTTCGTTAGGACCGTAAATTCGCAGGCGAACGCCCACGTTCCTGCTTCAGCGTAGACGTTATCGCTTATAGGGAACGCGTCGCTTATGGCTTGTAGGACGTAGCCTATATCCGACCGCGGCGCCG
>CAZJNB010000198.1:0-4428 GCA_964547385.1 uncultured bacterium | reverse complement strand
ATAAGCTCGCCGTCGCCCGCCCAATATGTCTCCTCGAAAGTAGGCTTGCGAAACCTTAAAAACTGGATACCGAACGAACCCCTTTTACGGTCGTAGCGGAGCGTCGCCCACGGAACCGCCATCTCGCAATACCAGGCGTCGGCGCCGACCGAGGTCGCCGTCTCCCAAGAACCGTCCCACGCCGGCCCGCCCGCGGCGCCGTCCTTCGCAAGCGTCCCGTCATATTCCACGCCCCGCCAGTTGACCATAAAGTCGTAGGCCGACTGGCGGTCATTATTGGCGTCGAGCAAGAGGTCAATGCTATCATCATCGTTCATAGACATATCCCGCACCGTCGCCGAAGCCACTAAGCCCCCGACGTCGTCCTCGTGGCAGACCCACCCGACGTATAACGCGTCGTCGTTATAAAGGATGTAGACCTCGGTATCCGCCTCGGCCGGCTTGTTCAACGCCGGTCTAAACTCCCGAAATCCGGACGCCGGCTTCTCTTGGAACCACATATCTTCCAACACCCCGTCTATCACCGGCGGCGTCTCGACGTGCACGGCCCGGACGGACCACGCCTCCGGGGCCGCCGTGGCCCAAGAAGCCACGTTCGCCAATAAAACTACCAACGTAATGACCGAAGCCCTCTTCATTATGTCCCTGCTAATTTCACCTTCGCCTAAGCGCTCCCGTATAATACGAAAAAGCGGCCTTACGGTTGCGGCCGCGGCGTTTCGATATCGAAAAACATCATACCCGCAGAAAGCGGCGTACCGCCAGCGCGGAACCGAACGCGCTCCCCAACGCCGAGACGCCGAGGCCGGCGGCGATATACGTCAGTGGTAAAAACCGGACTTCCACGCCATATGTCCTTAGGAGCTCGACGCCGCCGTAAAGCGCACCCAGCGCCGCCAGGCCGCCCACCAGGCCGATAATAAAACCCTCCACCACGAAAGGCGCCCGGACGAAGCCATCGGTGGCGCCGATGACTTTCAATACCGCTACCGTGTCCCGGCGCGCGTAGACGGCGAGGCCGATCGTGCTCATCACAACCAAGACCGCGGCGCCGCCCAAGACCGCCCCTACCGCGGCGCCCACGAGTGCCACGAGCCGGGCGGCCCGCTCGAGGTTCGCCAACCATTCCTGGCCGTAGACGGCGTCGTCCACGCCGTCGATAGTCATAATATCTTTCACGAGTTTCGTAACTGCTTCCGGCGTGGCCGCCGCGCCGGAGAGGTAGACCCGATAGGACGCGGGCAAGGGGTTATCGCCGGCGGCCGCCAAGAGCTCGCCGTCCTCCGGGAACAGGCCCTGGAACTCCCGGGCGGCGTCCTCCCGCGAGATATAATCGGCGCGGCTAACGCCGGCCAAGCGCCGCAGATGCGCGCCGACCTCGGCCGCACGCGCCTCGTCCACCTCCTCCTTCAGATAGACGTCGACGTAGAGCTCGCTCTTCGCCTCGACGTATATCGCTCGCAGATTATAGTAGCCGGTCGCGAAGACCGCGACGATAAGCGCGGCGAACGTTACGGCCAACGTCGCCGCGGCGGTCAATATCCCGCCGCGGGCAACGTTCGTGAACGCCTCCCGGATAAAAAAGGCGAAGTGCTTCACTCCCCCGACTCCTCCGGCAAACTCCCCTTGACGATCTTGATTATGCGCGCATCCATCCGTCGAACGACCTCGTAGTCGTGGGTCGCGATGATTACCGCGGTGCCGCGCGCGTTTATGGTGCGGAAGAGTTTCATTATATGCCAGGTTATATCCGGGTCGAGGTTCCCGGTCGGCTCGTCCGCCAATAATATCACCGGGTCGAGCGCGATCGCCCGGGCGACGGCGACGCGTTGCTGTTCGCCGCCCGAAAGCTCTAACGGGAAAGAGTCCTTTCGTTGGGAGAGGCCGACGACCGTCAATACCTGCAACGCACGCCGTCTACGCTCGCTTCGCGACAACCCTAAAATCGTGAGCGGCAACATCACGTTGTCCAAAACGGTCCGCTCCCGTAACAGACGGAAGTCCTGGAAGACGACGCCGATGCGCCGCCGCAGATACGGCACGTCGCGTCGGGGCAACTTCCCTACGTCGTGCCCCGCCACTTCAACGGAGCCGGCGGTAGGCCGTTCCTCCGCGGTGATGAGTTTCAGGAAGGTCGTCTTCCCGGCCCCCGAGGGCCCGGTGAGAAAGGCGAACTCCCCCTTCGCAACGTCCACCGTTATGTCGTCCAACGCTACGACGCCGTTGTCGTAGACCTTGCTCGCGCCTCGCATCCGTATCATCGGCGTCGTCATCCTACGCGGCCACCCTCACGGCACTTAAAAGGATAGGACCCGCTCGGCGGCGTGAAGCCAATCCGAAAGGTCTTTGAGCGTCGCTACCGCCACGTCGGCGCGGACTTTCTCCGCGGCGAGGTTACGGTTTTTTAGACAAGTGCCGCAGACCTTGAAGGTAACGCCGGCTTTCAGCGCCGCGGCGAGCTCCGCGTCGGCGTCGTAGCGTGCGTCCGTCGGCTGTCGCGTCTCCTCGTGGACCAGCGTCACCGCGTCCGAAAGTAAGAAGAACGACACGTCGTCGCCCACATCCTGTTGGAACGCCGCGACGCGGAGCGCGTTCCAGACGACGTCGCCGCCGTCGTAGGGGTCGTGATAACAGACGATGAGCATATTCATCGGACTTCCTCCTCCACTATTAAAATATTTCGCCCACTTCCGCGGTCCCGCCCGGCTCGCCGGCGGGCGAGACCTCGCCGGCGGCACCGAGCATCGAAGCGGCGTCGAGTTGGAACGCCGGCCTCGCCGCCTCGCCTGTCACGATGAAGTTGAAGTGAGCCCGGCCGTCGTCGTCGCGGACGAGCGCAAGGGCCTTCCCTTCCCGGGCGAGCCGCGCCGCCGCGGCCTTCTCGAAGATCGTCTTCACGGTGAAGTTCAACTTCTTTCCCAGGTCCACCTCGCCCGCGGCCTCGACGGTCATATCCGGGTTCTCGATACGGAAGTCCGCGGTCCGGACGACGCCGGCGCGCGCGTCGGCCATCGCCCACAACTTGGAGATTTGCAGGGGCGAGAAGAGCTCGATGCGCGACCACTTCGCGAGCTCGTCGAGCAACGGGAGCTCGGCGACGCGGCCGCCGCTCAGCTCCACCGAACCCTTCCCCCCGAAGGAGCCTTTGATATCCTCGTAGCTCGTCCCCTCCGCGGAGAAGACGACGTCCCCGGAGAACTTGCCGGTGAGGACGTTCTCGAGGTATTGGTTCTCGGTGAGGAAGACGCCCAGCCGCGCGTTCCGCACCGTTGTCGAAAAAGTGTAGCGCGGCCGGCCCGTCGTGTATATCGTAGCCTGGGCGCGGACGCCGCCGTCGTAAGCGTTAAATTTGAGCTCCTTAATATTGAGGACGCCACCGGCGTATTCGAACGCCGCCTCCAACTTCTGCGTGCGGACCGAGAGCAACGTGCACTTCTTCAAGCGGACCTTCCCCTTAACCGTAATCTCCCGCCCGGGGAGGCCGCGGGGCCCGGTGCCGCTCTGGGCCCACCGGCGTTTCGTCTCCGCCGAGGGCAACGCCTTATCCAGGTCCAAATCGCCGCCTACTATGACGACGTCAACGCGGGGCGTCTCGAAGCCCTGCCAACTGCCGCCGAGCTCGAAATCCCCGCCGCCCAACTTCCCTTTTATCTTGCCGGCTTTCGCTCTATAACCGTCGAAATATATCGTCCCGCTCAAACCGCGGAACGGCTGCGCGAAAGGCTTCAAGCGAAGGCTACATTCTAAAAGCTCCACCGTCCCGTCGAGCGCCGTCCGCCCGGCGGTCGAAAGGTCACCTTCCAAGTCGAGGTTGACTTGGCTCGGGCCGCTGAGCATATAGCCCGAGGGGAAGCCGCATATCGTCGCGGCAACCTCTAAGGGTATCGCCCCCTCGAGGCGGAGCTCGAACGGCCACCCCTTCTGAGGGAGGACCTTGCCGAAGCCCTTGAAGCCGCCCCGCTTGGTTTGGCCGCGGAAGCTCTCGATTATGTATTTATCACCTTCGAAGCGGACCTTTGCGGCGACGCCGGTAACGCCGTTGCCCTCGGGCGGCTCGAGCGCCCCCTTCGCGACCGTCAGCTCGCCGCGGACTTCCGGCCGCCGCCCCTCGCCCCACTTCCCCTTGACGGTAACGTTGACGTCGAGCGCGCCGTCGAGCGCGGCCTCGCCGAAACGCGGCGCCAGCGCCGGCAGGACGTGCGCAAGGGCCATATTCTTCCCGCTCAGCTGGAGGTCGATGTCCTTCTCGCCCGGGCCCGTCTGGACCTCGCCCGCGACCGTCAAGCGCGCCTTGCCGAAGATGAAGTCGAGCTTCTCCACCGAGACGCGGCCGCCGGGCGGCGCCGGCCGGTAGACGAGCTTCCCCTCCGCGGCTACGGTAATACCGGCGCCGCCCTCGCCCTCGCCGCCGCCGAAGCTAATCCGGGC
>CAZJNB010000197.1:0-4431 GCA_964547385.1 uncultured bacterium | reverse complement strand
CTCCTTATCGACCGCGGTCGCGAGGTCCTCGCCGGCGAGGAAGCGCTTGAAGTCCTCCACGAAGAGCTTCGCCATCCGCTCCCAGTAGTGGGGCGTTACGCCGGCGACGTGCGGCGAGATGATGACGTCGTCGAGGTCGTAGAACGGGTGGTCCGGCGCGAGCGGCTCCTCGTCGAAGACGTCGAGGCCAGCGCCGGCGATCCACCGGCGGCGGAGCGCCTCGAGCAGCATATCCTCCCGGACGACCGGCCCGCGGGCGACGTTGATGAGGACCGCGGTCTCCTTCATCAGCCGGAACTCGTCCACGCTGATAAGGCTGCGGGTCTCGTCGGTGAGCGGCACGCAGAGGACGATGAAGTCGGCGTGCGCGAGGACCTTCCCCAGGCCGTCGGGCGTATAGACCTCGGCGACGTGGGGAACGTCGCCGCCGTGGCGGCTTACGCCCAGGACACGCATGCCGAAGGCGTTCCCGATTTCCGCGACGGCCCGGCCTATCTGCCCGAGGCCGACGACGCCGAGGGTCATCCCCCGAAGCTCGACGATGCTATAGACGACGCCGCGGCGGGCCCACCGGCGTTCCCGTTGGTTGGCGAGGGCGGGGACGAGGCCGCGGGCGAACGCGAGTATCATCGCGAAGGCGTGCTCGGCGACGGGCCGGGCGTGCACCCCCACCGAGGAGGTTACCACAACCGGGCTTTCGACCAGCGCCGGGTGGAGGGCGTCGTCCACCCCCGCCATCGCGAAGTGGACCCACTTGAGCCGTTTGGCCCGGCGGAGGAGGTCCGGCGCGAAGTGCCATACGATCGCGACGTCGACGTCGCCGATGGTCTCCTCGAGGTTCTTCTTCCCGAGCGAGCGGGTAATGCGGTAGCGCTCGGGCGGGATGTCGGTCGCGGCGAGGGCGTCGCGGAGCGCGGCATACGGGTCGGCGTCGTGCGACAGCGCCACGACGATATTCAACGGGCCTTGGGGCAAATCAACCATTACGTCTCCCGTGGACCGACGACGGCGTCCTACTTCGCCGCGTTGCGGATGAAGTCGAAGAAGGCCAAGTATTGGGCCGCGACGCCGGCGTCATCTATAACGACGACGTCCGTCATCGGCGAAGAAGCGGCTTCTTCAATAAACGGATAGGAGCCGACGATAACAATATGGTCGTCTATCACAATAAACCGGTCGTAGAGGTCGGCGTCGCCGCGGTCGTAGAAGACCTCGACGCCGCCGCCGGCGAGGTGGTCGCCGAGGGCCTTGTTCTTGGTTGCGTCGCGGCGGTCGCCGGCGACGACGACGCGGACGCGCCGGCCGCGCCGGGCCGCAACCACGAGCGCGTCGGCGAGGCTGTAGTCGGTGAAGCGGTCCGCGACGACGACGATTTCCTCTTTCGCTTCGCCGAAGGCCAAGCGAAGGCGGTTCCGCAGGGATACTTCGTTGCCGAGCCACACGTCCACGCCGGCGGCGGCCGAGACGGCCAGCACGCCGAGCACAGCCGCGGCGGCGCGAGCTACGCTATATAACCTACGCGGCACCGTCGGAATATAACATACGTAACCGGCGCGCCGCAACGGCGATATAAAAAAGGCCGCCTCGGCGGCGGCCCGGAACGCCGCGGCGGTTGCGTTATTCCTCGAACGGCGAATACTTATTTAGACAGCCGTAACCGGCAACCCAAACGTCGTTCGCCCCTAAAGTAAATACGTTATTGGCGCCTTCCTCGGGCACGGCGATTTCCCGCCATTCCTTACCGTCGTAGCGGATAACTATATAATCGCCGACCGCCCACCCGTCGTTGGCGGCCGCGAAGTGGACGCCGGTGAGGTAAAAATACGGGTCTTTAAACCGGCCGCCTTGGTACGATTCCCACTCGCCCTTTTCTTCGCGCCAACGGGATATTTCATATCCCGCGGGAATCTCTCCACCGCCGGAGAAGCCACCGACGGCCCACGCGGTGGCTCGCGTGGGGGAAGCGACATCGTTTGCGCCGCCGCACGGCGAATAATTGATTTCCCACGTCGTCCCGTTCCAACGGTATGAGCCGTGATAGCCGATTGCCCACCCGGCGGCGGCGGACGAAAACGAAAGCGCCGTAACGGTGATACCAACGCGGTAATTACTCCACGTGGTCCCGTCGAAGTGCAAAATGCTATACCCTCCAACCAACCACACGTCGTCCGGCGATAGAGCTTCAACGTCGTAAGCCGGAAAATAGTATCCCAGTTCACTAAGTATACCGCTCAGCCGGGTCCAACGCCGGCCGTCGTAATGGAAAACGTACGCTTCGTAATCCCCGGACCCGAGGAATTTATGGCCGACGGCCCACCCGTCGTCGGGCGTGCTAAAGCTTATGCGTGTTATGTCAACGTCCGGATACGCCGAAGATAGATCGGCGCGGACGGCCCATTCGACGCCGTCGAAGTAAAGGAAATACGGGCCTTCTGCAACCGCCCACCCCTCCGTCGCCGAGAGCATATAAACGTCATTAACTGCGTTTCTGGCGGGCAAACCCCGAACCTCGTAGCGTTCCCACGGAAGCGGCCCCGCGGAGGGCGGCGGCTCGAGGGGCCCTCCGCACGAAATCACCGTCCCTAACGCAAACAACGCAAAGGCGGCCGGTATACGTAATACGCGCGATTTCACCTTATACCTATCCCCATTATTAGTGAATACGCTGTGCCCGTCGTTTCCTTCTTCTCATCGAATTCCGGACCCTCCAGCTTAGTTAATCGCGTTCACGCACTTTCTTGCCTTCCTCCGCCCCCTCGCGCCTATACGGCACCGGGACGTATTGGACCGACGGCGCCCGGCGCTTGGCCTGCGGGAAATGCGCCATAAATTGATAGATCTCTTTGGGCATCTCGGCCGAGACCGGGAAGCCCAGCTCCTTGGCCTCGTCGAAGGTTATGGCGTAGTCGTGGGTCCAGGTGCCCTTGGTGAGCTTGGCCGCGAGCTCGTCCGCGGCGTGGACCTCCATCCGCGCCGCGAGGATGTCGCGGACGCGCTTGCGGAGTTGGTCCAGCGCCTTGCGGGCGACGTCGGCGATGATGAGCGTCTGGTCATCTATCTGGCTCGCGCGTTTCAGCTCGGTTACTTTGAGGATGGAGGCCGCGGGCATCCCGCCGAGCTGGGGGTCGATAGGGCCCAAGACCGCGTTGGGCGCCATCACGATTTCGTCCGCGGCCAGCGCGATGAGGGTCCCGCCGGACATCGCGTAATGGGGCACGAAGACCGTTACTTTCGCCGGGTGCCGGAGGAGCGCCTGGGCGATCTGGTCGGCGGCGAGGACGAGGCCGCCGGGGGTGTGGACAATAACGTCGATGGGAACCTCGTCGTCCGTCAGGCGAACGGCCCGCATTACCTCCTCGGCGTCGTTAATATCTATGAAGCGCATTATCGGGAAGCCCAAAAGGCTCATCGTCTCCTGGCGGTGAACGAGGGCGATAACGCGGCTCTTCCGGCGCCGCTCGATCGTGCGCATCGCCGCGAACCGCCGGCTCTCCAACAGCTTACGTTGGATGACCGGGAGGAGCAACGATACTATTAAGAAAATCCAAAATATGTTGGTGAAAGACATAACGACCTCCACGCGCGCCCGCGGCTAAGGCGCGATTTGATACCGATGACGGCGGCACTTCGGGAATAGGCAAATCAATATTATCCCGGCGACGAAGCCGCCGACGTGGGCCCACCAGGCCACGCCGCCGCCGGCCACGCCGCCCAGCGCCGCGGCGCCGGCGAAGAGCTGAATGATGAGCCATACGCCGAGGTAGAGCCACGCCGGCACCTGGACGAACCACGCGTAAAAGATAACCGGAATTAACGTGAGGACCCGCGCCCGCGGGTATAATACTAAATAGGCGCCCAGGACGCCGGCGATCGCGCCGGAGGCGCCGATCGTCGGGACCGCCGCCGCGCCGGTCCCCCATATGTTCGCGAGGGACGCTTGCGCGAGCCCCGCGCCGATGCCGCACAATACGTAGAACGCCGCGTAACCGAGATGCCCTACGCGGTCCTCGACGTTGTCGCCGAATATCCACAGGAAAAGTAAATTGCCAATGATGTGGACCCAGCCGGCGTGGATGAACATCGCGGTGAACAGCGGCACGACGCCCGCGACGAGCGTCGCCGGCGCCGAGAGGTCCACCGCCCACAGCCGCGCCGGGACGAGGCCGAACTTGTAGATGAAGCCCTCCAGCCGGCCCGGGCCCATCGCGAGCTCGGCGTAGAAGACCGCGACGTTCGCGAAGATTATCGCGACGTTCACGAACGGGAAGCGCCGGGCGCGCGGGCTGTCCTTTATCGGGATCACGTAGCTCCTATATTAACAAAAGACCGTCCAAGGTTGAGAGATATTTTATTACGGGATAATATTGACCTATAACGCAAATCGTGTTACACTATATGAGGGAAAAAGGCGAACCTAAGTTAATTACGGAG
>CAZJNB010000196.1:0-4442 GCA_964547385.1 uncultured bacterium | reverse complement strand
GATATCATCGCCTCCGGCGGCGTAGATGGCTGGGAGGCCGCCGCGGCCTACGTCCTCGCCGGCGCCCGCGCGGTCCAACTCGGGACGGTCCTGTTCGCCAAGCCGTCTGCGCCGCGCGAGGTCGTAGAAGGCCTTGCCGACTACTTGGCGCGCGAGGGCTTTGACGGCATAGCGTCGCTCGTCGGCGCCCTGCGCGAGGATTGATTAAGCGGTGCCCGAGCTCCCCGAAGCCGAGACGATCGCCCGCGGCCTGGACGCGATAATCCGTGGTCGGCGGCTCCGGGCCGCGCGCTGTGTAACGAAAGGCATTTGCGAGCGGTCCGTCGCGTATCCGGTGGGGGCGCGCGTGGCCGCGGTAACGCGTCGCGGCAAGAAGGTCCTCTTGAATTTCGACGACGGGACCGTCCTTCTGGTATCGCTGGGGATGAGCGGCCAACTTCGAAAGCGGAACGCCGGGCCGTTGCCGGCGCATACCCACATAATATTGAAATTCGAGGGAACCGATATCCTCTACGTGGACCCGCGGCGCCTCGGGCGGTTGGCGCCGCCGGGGGCCGCAACGACGATGCTGGCGCGCGCGGCCGCTATTGACGCGTGGTGCGCGGTCCACCTCGGGCCGGACGCGCTCACGATAACTTGGCCCGACTTCCGCTCGCGCGTCGGCGGCCGGCGGCGGGCCTTCAAGCCGCTGTTGCTGGAACAAAGAGTTATCGCGGGCGTCGGGAACATCTACGCCGACGAGATTCTCCATCGCGCGCGCGTCCACCCGAAAGCGCGGCCGGCGGACCTCTCGGGCGACGCCCTCCGGCGCGTCCACCGGGCGACGAGGACGGTCCTCGCGCGGGCGGTAAAATACTGCGGGACGACCTTCCGCGACTACGTCACGCCGACGGGCGCGACCGGCGCGTTCGGCGCCTTCCTCAAAGTCTACGGCCGGGAGGGGGAGCGGTGTCGCCGCTGTGGCGCGCGTATCCGCCGCCTTGGGTGGCCCGCGGGCCGCAGTACGTATTTCTGCCCTGATTGCCAGCCCGGGGGAAGTCGAGATGACGTTTAAGGATTACTTGGGTTTATGTTGCGTCGCCTTGGCCGCGGCCGGCTGTGCCCGCGTCGGCATCCCGCCCGGGCGCGAGCGCGTCGAGGACGACGAGCCGCCCCGGCTTAAGAAGGTAAAGACGGTCGACGCCAACCACGTGGACCTCTACTTCTCCGAGCCGATGGACGCGACGACGCTGCGCGACGCCGAGAATTATACGGTCGTGGACGAGGCTGGCGAGCCGCTCGCCGTCGAGGACGCCGTAGTGGCCCGGGCCGACCTTGTAACACTCGTTACCGCGCGCCAAGCCGCGGGGGAAAGATACCAGCTCGTCGCCCGCAACGTCGCCGACGCCGGCGGCGGGAACCGCATCGAGCGCGATAACGAGAAGTCCTTCAAGGGGGCGACGCGCGAGGACGAGAAGCCGCCCGCGGTAACGGCGACGTTCCCGTCCGACGGCGCCGAACAGGTCGGCCTATATCCCGAAATCCTCGTGGACTTCACCGACGTTATGGCGCCGGCGGCCGCGCCGATAGTAAACCTCTTCGATGACTTGGGGAAGCCGGTGGCGGGCGAAGGACGCGTCGACGGCCACCGTTTCCGTTTCCGCGCGGCCTCCCGCCTCGACTTCGCGACGCGCTACGCCGTTGTCGTGAACGATAACTGCGCCGACCTCGCCGGGAACATCCTCTACCGGGAACAACGGTTCGCGTTCACGACCATCGAGGACGTAGAAGAAGTGATAATCGCCGGCCGCGTCCGCGTTTTGGAGGAGGGCGTGTCGCCGGCGGGCGTCGAGGTTCGCTTGACGCTCTCGCCGAATCCGACCGCGCCCGCGGCCAAGGTCGTAGCCTACGCCGCGGCGGACGCCGAGGGCAACTTCCGCCTCCGCGGCGTCCCGCCCAACTCGGAGGCGAAGGCGTCTTATTACCTCGTCGCGACGATAGACGAGGACGACGACGGCGTCGCCGACTTCGTCGGTGGCTACAACTTCGCCGGCGGGAAGGCCGGCGCCCTGCCGGCGTTTGTGGGCGGCGAGCGCCTCGAGAACGTGGAGGTTACGCTTGCGCGCGGCGATACAACGGGTCCGGTCGTGGAGGACGCACAGCTCTCGCCGGACCCGACCGGCGGCCAGGACGGCTGTTACGTCCGGGCGGCGTTCGCCGACGCCGAGGGGACGCCGGTGACGGCGGCCGAGGTGTTCTTCGACGACGTGTGGTCGGACGGTACCGGCGTGCCGCTCGAGCCGGTCGCCGGGGAGTGGGGCGCGAGCTCGCGCGTAGCCGCGGACCGTTTCGTCTTCGAGCTCCGGCGGTTGGGCGTGAGGAAGAAGGGGCGCCACGTAGCCTACATCCACGCGCGGGACGGCGCCGGTAATTGGGGCGACTTTTACGAGCTGGCGTTCGAGGTGAGCGGCGCGCCCCGGGCCGCGCGCTCGCTGGGCGGCGTGGTTATGTTTGAGAAGATGCCCGCGGCCGGCGCGCTCGTAACGGCGACGCGGCTCGAGGGCGGGTTGCCGCTCGCGAGCGCCGTTACCGGCGACAACGGCGAGTTTAAGTTGGAGAACCTCGTCCCGGGCGAGTATAGCTTGGCGGCGCGTCTCGACGAGGACGACGACGGCCGCTGGCGCCCGGGCGAGCCGTCGGCGGCGGTGCCCGGGGCGGTGGACGTAACGTCGGCCGACGCCCGGGGTATTAGTATCGTCTTAACGTACGGCCCGGCGCTCACCTCCGCGAACGCGCGCCTCCAGACCTACGCGGGCGGCGGGGGCGCGTCGCCGCGCGCGGTCCTCACCGTTACCGCCGCCGCGGGCGACCGCGACCTCGACCTCGAGCGCGTGGCCGCGGCGTTGCCGGACGGCGAGGAGGTTGCGCTGGCCGACGACGGCGTGCCGCCGGACGACGCCGCGGGCGACGGCGTCTTCACGTTCCGTCGGGTCTGGCAGGGCGAGGAAGTCGCCGCGGCGCCCGAGGGCGAGGTAAAGGTCTTCGCGGTCGACGGCCGGGGCAACCGGACCGTCGTTACGGCGGCTGAGTATCGCGGCTTACGCGTCGTGAAGCTCGAGCCGCCGCCGGCGCTCGTGCTCCGCGCGGCGGCCGACGCCGTCGAGCTCTCGTGGGGGGCGGTGGCCGGCGCGGACGGCGGCTACGTCGTCTTCCTCGTGCCGGCGGACCGACTCGCGCGCTTCCGTAAGCCTGGGACCGGCGAGGTCTATTCGAACTTCGGCCGCGCTACGTTCGGCAATACTTATACGATTCCGTTCGCCGCGGCCGCGGATTGGTGGGCGTATCCCGCGGGCTCGTCGTTCACCGTTATGTTGGTCGCGAGCGCGGGCGACGCCCGAGCGTTCGCCGATTGCGACCAGGCCGTCGTGTCGGCGTCGTTTGCTAAACCCGCCAAGGAGAGTCGGGCCGGCGGCGAGTAGGCACGTCGTCGGAAGAGATATCCGAATAAGATCGGCGACGGGCGGGCCGGCCGGATTTTTCTATTGACACTCAACGCCGGAACGGGTAATTTAAGGGCAAATAATGTCGCTAACGTTCCACCGTCAGGAGAGATAATATGGACTATCGGGATGAAGTGGCCGGCGGCCGCCGGGGAGTAACGGAATGGCTTATGAAGTATATCCCCGGCTACCGCGGCTACAAGGAAAAGGAAACCCGGCGCGAGGCCGACAAGCTGTTGCGCGAAGCCCTCGCGGCGCGGCTCCGCGGCGGCAAGGAGAAGCTCGCCGACGTGCGCGATAAGTTCGTGGGCGACGGCAAGCTCGACGGCCTGGACGACATCGACCGCGTGGATTTATTGTTCGAGAACGTCGTGGACCGGCTCGGCTTCGCCTCCTACGGCTACGCGGGTTTCTTCGACGCGGCGCGGGTGGACGAGGCGGCGCTCGACCGCCTTTACGACTTCGACGAGGCGCTGGCGAAAGCGGTGGACGACATTCTCGCGAAGGGCGAAGCGGTGGCCGCGGCCGCGGCCGCCGGCGGCGACATTAAAAAACCCCTCGACGCGTTGCGCGACGGCCTCCGCGCCTTCGGCGCCAAATTCGACGAGCGCAAGAGCGTGATATTGGAGGTTACGTAAATGGCCATCTTCGACGTTATCGAATCTATGGATATGGGCCCGACGGCCATCGTCCAGCGGTGGCCGGCGGTCGGCTCCGGCGAGATAAAGTTGGGCAGTCAGCTCGTCGTGCGGGAAAACCAGTGGGCGGTCTTCTTCCGCGACGGCAAGGGATACGACGCCTTCGAGGCCGGCCGGCATACCCTCGCCACCGCCAACGTCCCGCTTCTCATCGGCTTCATCGGCAAGCACATTACGGACGGCAGTCCGTTCAAGACGGAAGTCTACTTCGTCAGCAAGCGGCCTATCCGCGATTTGAAGTGGGGCACCGCGGAACCGATTCTCT
>CAZJNB010000195.1:0-4469 GCA_964547385.1 uncultured bacterium | reverse complement strand
CGTCGATACCCAGATATACGTCCCGTCGAACGTACAACCCCATGGGTAATTAGCCGGCCGCGCCACCGATTCTACGATCGAGCCCGTCGTCGTGAGCCGGTATATACGTTGGGAGGGGTTATAAGTCCCGCAGATCAGATACGTGCCGTCGAAAGCCGGGTCGAAGGGGTAGAACGTTACGGAGAACGAACTTACGACTGAGCCGCCGGTCGTCATTTGCCAGAAACCGCGGGGGTTCCTGTCCGTCGCCCATAAATACGAGCCGTCCCACGTAAGGCCGCCGTAGTAGTCGGTAAGGCTGAACGAACTCAGAACGCTCCCGGTAGTATCGCGCCGGGAGACCCAGTTAGCGCTGTAGCGGCCGGTGAACAGGTTTGTCCCGTTCCAAGTTAAGCCCCGGCCGTACGAACCGGTCCCCGGGTCGAAGGACGAGATGACGCTGCCGTTACTCGCGTTAAGCCGCCATACGAGTCTGTTGGGCGAGCCGTTAGTAAGGCACCATAGGTAGTTACCGTCCCATCCGAGGGCTAAAGGGCCATGGCCGGGTGGGGGAAACGAGGCGATGACGTCGCCGAAGGCGCCCCACGCGCTGGCGGCCGTCACCAAGAGCGCGGCAAGTAGTAATCCCTTTCTCATAAACGCCTCCTTTTATTAGGTTAATAGCCTTTGTTTAGTTATATCACAAAACCCCGTTGGCGTCGAGTGGTTTATGGCGCAATGCCGTTGGCGCCGGGACAGCGCCCCGACCCTCAACCTTTGACGACGCCCAGCGGCTCGAGGCGCGCGACGGCCGTCGAGATGCCCGCGCCCACGACGACGGCGACCACCTCGCCCACGTCCTTGTAGGCCTCGCTCATCTCCTCGGCCAGCGTCTTGGGCGAGCGGCACACTACGGCGACGCCGCGGTTCTCCAGCTCCCGCGCGATCGAGCGACCCTTCGCGACCTTGGTCGCCCTCTTCCGGCTCATCATCCGGCCGGCGCCGTGACAGGTGGAGCCCCACGTCTCCGCCATCGCCTGTGCGGTCCCGCGCAGGACGAACGACTCCGTTCCCATATCGCCGGGGATGATGACCGGTTGGCCCGTCTCCCGGTAGATTTCCGGGAGCTCGGCGTGTCCCGGGCCAAAGGCCCGCGTCGCCCCCTTGCGGTGGACCAATAGCTCGAGTTCCGTCCCATCCCAGGTGTGGGTCTCGCGCTTCGCGATGTTGTGCGCCACGTCGTAGACCAGCGACATCCCGAGCTCCCGCGGCGTTAGGCCCAGCACCTTCGTGAAAACTTCCTCGGCCCACGTCATCATTATCTGGCGGTTCGCCCAGGCGTAGTTGGCCGCGGCGTTCATCGCCGCCAGATAACCCTCTCCCTCCGGCGACTTCGTCGGCACGCACGCGAGCTGTTGGTCCGGGACCTCGATGCCGTAACGGGGCATCGCGCCGCGCATTACCTTGAGCCAATCGTCGCACACCTGGTAGCCGAGGCCGCGGGAGCCGGAATGTATCATCAGCGTAACGCCGTTCTCGGCGAGGCCGAAGGCGCCGGCGCCGTGCTCGTCGAGAACTTCGGCGACGCGGCCTATTTCTATAAAATGGTTGCCCGCGCCCAACGTCCCGAGTTGGGGCCGGCCGCGCTCGAGCGCGCGCGGCGAGAGGGCGTCGGCGTCGGCGCCCGCGAGCGCGCCGCCCACCTCGGTCCGGCTGAGGTCTTCCTCGGTACCATACCCCTGTGCTACCGCCCACCGCGCGCCGCCCGCCAGCGCCTTTTTGAGGTCGCCGAGGCTCAGGCGGAGTTTGCTTTTTCTCCCTATGCCGCAGGGGATGGTAGCGTAAAGGCCGTGGAGAAGGTCCTTGACGCGGCCGCGGAGGTCCCCGACGGTGAGCGTGGTGGTCATTAAGCGGACGCCGCAGTTGATGTCGTAGCCGACGCCGCCGGGCGAGACGACGCCCTCGTCAAGACGCGTAGCGGCGACGCCGCCGATGGGGAAGCCGTAGCCCCAGTGGATGTCGGGCATCGCGAGGGCGCGGCCCACAATTCCCGGCAACGTCGCGACGTTCGCGAGCTGTTGGGGCGTCTTGTCGCCGCGGACGTGCGCGAGCATCTTCTCGCTCGCGTATATTAGGCCGTCCACGCGCATCCGCGCGTCGTACGACCGCGGCAGGCGCCATCGCCACGCGTCGAGCTTCTCCAGCGGCCCGGGCCAACCCTCGACCATAGCTTCCCCTTTATCTATAGGGTATATAGTCTGACGCCGGCGGTAATGAGCTGTTCCGTCAGGTGGAACGCCGGCGCGAAGGGACCTTTGGACGCCGCGGTGGGGAGCTGGCGCCATTCCTGGTCGGTATTTGCCCACCGGTATTCCAAACAGAGCGAGAAGCCGCGCGCCGGCGCCGGGAAGAACTCGATGCCGCCGAGGGCCGCCCAGCCCCAACCGGCGCTCTCCTCGTCGTTTCGCACGAAACTTCCTGCCAATACTTTCCGGTGATAGTCCGCCCATAACACGCCGCCGCCGGCGTACGGGCGGAGTTTCATTCGCCATAGCGGGACGCGGACGCGGGCGCCGATAAATATATCGTTGGCCTCGGTCCGGAGGCCGTCGGCGCCTTCGCCGTAGCCCGCGGCTTCCCACGCCGGTAACGCGCCGGAAGTATAAGCGTAACCCCACTGTAATACCGGTGCCACCAACCAGCTATTCGCCTCGTAAGCCACTTCGCCGAAGTAGGCGTAGCCGCTTCCTCGTGCGCTCCAGCGTTCGTGGTCGCTCGTGCTTCCGCCGCCGCCCACGTTAAAGCCGAAGGCGACGCGGCCCGGGACGTCCGTCGGCCACCCGGGCGCGGCCGCGCCCAAGGTTACGCCTATTAGGAGTATTGTCGTATTACGTAACACCGCGGCCTCGCTTACGTTAAAAGTAATATCTTAGCGTGAAAGAGATTTGGAATTGTTTGAATACGAACCTGGCATCCGCGGCCGGCGGCATGCCGTACCACTTCGCGTATGCCCGGCCGTAAAAAAGCTGTGCGCCTACGGCGTGCGGCGCGCCCGCGGCGAGCGGTAACGTTACGCCCCCCAGCACCGCCCACCCCGGGCCCGCCCCCGGCCTCTTCACCATCGGGATCCCGTCCCACGTGAGCACTTCCCGGCGCAACCAGCTGTAGAGGAACGCCGGGCCCGCATACGCGCCCAGTCGGTCCCCTATTATCAGCCGGCGGTAAAGGCCGCCGACGAGGAGCTGGTGGCAGGAGAGCCCTTCGTAGCGCGGCTCTTCCTTATAACCCTCCGCTTCCCACGTCGGCGCCCGGCCCCGGGCCCACGTCGCACCCGCCGAGAGGTAGGGGAAGACGAGCGTCCGCGAAGCGAGATAGCCGGCCTCGCCCCGGAAGGCGGCGCCGTTGCCGGCGGCGGCGATACGGTTCGCCGCCGCGGCACTCCATGCTACACCTACTTGGGCGCCGCCGAAGAGCCGCCGCGGCGAGGGCCGCGGCTCGCCCGCGCCGGCCGTCAGCGCCGTCGCGATTATGATAAGAGTTGGCGTGAGCCCTCGCATCTTATCTGGGACGTTGCGCGCCCGCTCTTATTATCTTATATTTCCAGACGAAGGCAACCTTTTTTTACGACGGCGTGAGCGTGAAGGTTAAAGAAGAGAACGGCCTGTTGGCGGCGTGGCAGGAGAACTTGGCCCGTTGCCTTCGGTGCGGCCTATGTCGAGAGGTATGCCCGGCGTTCCGGGCGACGGCCGAGGAGCGTTTCTCGCCACGGGGACGGCTTGCGTTGCTGGCCGCGGCGCTCGAGGGCGACGACTTCGGCGCGCCGTTCGCCGAGACGCTCGATTACTGTCTCGCCTGTCGTGCCTGTGGGGAGCGGTGCCCTTCGGGCGTGGCCGGCGATGTCCTCGTGCTTGCGGCGCGCGCCGCGGGGTTGTGCCGCGGCGGCCTCCCGTTTTTCAAGTCGTGGGGCTACCGACTGGCGTTGGCTCGGCCCCGCCTCCTCTCGCTTTTGACCGCGGCGTTGGCCGGCGCCCAACGAGTTAAGCTCTTAGGTTTGGCGCTCCGCGTGTTGGGGTTACCCGGGTGGTTGGCGTTACCCGAGCTCCCGGCGAAGCCGTTCGGTCGCGGCGCGGCCGACATATACGCCGCAGCCGGCGCGTCGCGCGGCCGTGTCCTCTACTTCGTCGGTTGCGGGACCAACTATCTCTACCCGGCGGCGGCGCGCGCCGTAGTCGAGTTATTGACGCGGGCCGGCTACGACGTGGTCGTTCCGCCCGGGCGACGGTGTTGCGGTATCCCGGCCCTCGCGAACGGCGACGTGGCACTCGCTCGGCGGCTGGCCGCGGCGAACGTCGTTGCCCTCGCCGGCGCGGAGCCGGTCGCGGTGGATTGCGGCTCTTGCGGCACGATGCTCGGCTATTATTACAACGACGTCCTCGGCGTTCCCGGCGCCGCCTCGCTGGCGGCGCGGCTGAGGGGTTTTACCCAACTTG
>CAZJNB010000194.1:0-4507 GCA_964547385.1 uncultured bacterium | reverse complement strand
CGATATCGTAATCGTTACGGACCTCGAGGCGCCGCCGCCGGGCGTGGGCGCGGAAGGCCGGGTCCACTTCGTCCGCGGCGATTGCACCGATGAGGAGGTATTGCGGCGGGCCAACGCGCCTTACGCCCACACCGCGATCGTCCTGGCGGATACTTCCGGCGGGCGGGCCTACGACGCCGCGGACGCCCGTACGATACTTACGGTCCTTACTGTAGAGACGCTCAACCGCGACGTTTATACCTGCGCCGAGCTCGTTCATAAAAAGAACCGTATCCATCTCGAGCGCGTCCACGTGGATGAGGTCGTTGTCTCGGGCGAATACGGCGGCAAGGTCCTGGCGCGGGCGGCGTTACACCACGGGATGTCCCAGGTCCTTTCGGACCTGCTGAGCGACGACGAGGGGTCCGAGTTCTACCGCGTCGCCGTTCCGGCGGAGGCGGCGGCGGGCGACTTCGAGGCGGTATCGGCCTACTTCCGCGAACGGCACCGGGCGATCGTGGTCGCGGTCGTGCGCGACGGCGACGTTACCGTCAATCCGCCGTTGGGTTTTGCGTTGGCCCCGGGCGACGAAGTCATCGTAATCGCGGTCGATGAGCCGAAAGTGTAATTCAATACTTCCCTAATGAAGAAACGCCGGCTCGAGCGGGCCGGCGTTTTTATTTACGCGGGGACGCGTTTTTATTCCAGGACGTGAATGTTCCGCTGCGCGCACATATCCTTGAGTATCTGCGGCCACACCGTAACGCTGACTTCGCCCAGGTGCGCGGTCCGAAGTAAATACATATAGGTGCGCGACTGGCCGATACCGCCGCCGATGCTGAGCGGAATTTCGCCGTTCATTATCATCTGGTGGTAGGGGAGTTTGAGGAAGTCGAGCTGGCCGGTGAGCTCGAGCTGTTGCCTGAGCGTCTCCTTGGTAACGCGGATGCCCATAGACGTAAGCTCGTGGCGGCGCTTGGTAACCGGGTTCCAGACGAGGATGTCGCCGTTGAGGCCGTGCCGCAATTGGCCGTCCGCGGAGGTCGTCTCCGTTACCCAGTCGTCGTAGTCCGCGGCGCGCATCTCGTGCGGGTAGCCGTCGGCGAGGGTCCAGCCGATGCCGTAGATGAAGACCGCCGGGTATTCCTGCAGAATTTTCGTCTCGCGTTGTTTGCGGGGGAGGTCCGGGTATTTTTCGAGGATGTCCTCGGCGTGAATGAACGTCAGCTCTTCCGGGAACGCCGGATATTTGTCCGTCGCGAGCCGGGGGAACTTATCCCGGGCGTATTCGCCCGCGCCGCGGAGGACCTTCCATATCTTCTTCACCGTCGCGGTAAGGTAGTCGAGCGTCCGTTGGTCCTCGCCGATAACCTTCTCCCAATCCCACTGGTCCACGTAACAGCTGTGGTCATGGTCGAGGAAGTAGTCTTTGCGGACCGCTTTCATATCGGTGCAAATTCCCTCGCCGACGTCGCAGTTGAATTGTTTGAGGGCGACGCGCTTCCACTTAGTCGCGGCCTGCACCACCTGGGCGTCGATGGGGTGCTTGTCGTGGTCGTTGGAGATGTGGAAGCCGATCGGCGTCCGCGAGCCGTCGCGGTCGAGCATATCGTTGACGCCGCTTTTAACGTCCACGATGAGCGGGACCTGGACCATAAAGAGGTTGAGGTCCTTACACAGGTTTTTCTCGATGTAGTCCTTGACGGCGAAGAGGGCCTTCATCCTCTCCTTGGGCGGGAGGAGCGGCTCGTAGTCGTCGGGGAGTATTTTTTCGAGGTCGTCGTAGTTGCCGATGCCGGGGCCGGCGAGGTCCGCTTTCTTGTCTGCCATCGTGGTCCTCTCTTGTTAATTTACGGGTGATGATTTAAACGGGGGTTGTTTTAATTCGAGGATTATAATATGGCGCCGTCGAATTTCAAGGAATTTTTTTTACTCGAGGCGGTCGCCGGTTGGTTATTCGCCGCGGCTCGAGGTGAACGCGTCGGCCGCTACCGAAGGATATTGTCTTGGCGCGCGGTCGCCGGCGTTGATGCCGATCACATATAAAAATAGGGCCGCAATTCTTCGGCCGGAACGAACCGCGATGCCTGGCGAAAAATCGCTTTTAGCGTCCCGGCGTCAAGCTCTTTATGGTTCGGTGCGGTAAGGGTTTCCCGGCCGCCGCTCGCGGATGCACGCTCGAGTTTTACGTGGCTCCCCCGTTGGCTGGCTATGCGAAAGCCGAGGGCCGACAATATCGTTAAAACTTCCCGCGCCGATAATCGCCGCAACTTAGGCGACACCGACTACCCCCGCCTCGAACGTGATTAGGATTACCGGCTCGGCGGCAAAGCCGAGGGCCGCGAGGTCTTCGCCGTCTAAATGGAGCGTTACCGCTTCGCGGAGGTTCGCGATCGTTTCGTCGAGGGTTTTCCCCTGAGTTACGACCGGAAGGTCGAGGCTTTCAGCGTAATATCGCGATTCGCCGAATTTAATCTCGAAGTGAAGCGTTTTCTTTGCGTTCATGCCGCAATTATAACAACATATTCCGTCTATGTAAAGGGGACCGTTTCTTTACCCGGGAAAAGTTCGCCCGCGGCCGAGCGGGTATTTGTCCTTACTCCCCGCCGTCCCGCGCGCGTGCTTCGGCGTTGGGCAAGCCGCCCTGGAGGATTAGGTAGCCGTCCGTCGGCTCTCGAGCCGTTATCTCGGCCGCGACCGGCGTGAGCATTATCTCCTCCACTTTATCTAAGTCGTCCGTCTGCCCGAGCGCCCAGCAGAGCTTGACGTAGGCGACTTCGGGCAACATATTCGCCGCGGCGATGACGCCCCGCCGGCGCAATTCCCGGCCGCCGGCGTCGCCGTCTAATTGGGCGTAGCCCCACAGCGCTTGCGTCGTCATATAGACGGCGACGCCGGCGTCGCGCGCCGCGGCCAACGCCGGGTAACAGGCGGCGGGGACGCGCCCCAGGCCGGCGCCGGCGACGACGATGCCGCGATAATCGTGTTCCACCAGCGCCTCGAAGATGTCCGCCCGCATATAGGGGTAGTAATATACGAGCGCTACGCTCTCGTCGAACGTCGCGGTCACTTTGCATTTGCGGTCGTCGCGCCGCCGGGCGTAGTCGTCGCGGAGGGGCGTTACCCCCTCGCGGTTCACCGTCGCCAGCGGCGTATCGCCGATGGTGCGGAAGCTAGCGCGCGAGGAGGCGTGCATCTTACGGACGCGGGGCCCGCGGTGGAGGAGGCCGAAATCCTCGGACGTGGTTCCGGCCGCGCACACGACTACTTCGGCGATGTCGGACGTCGCCGCGGCGCGGGCCGCGTAGAGGAGGTTGGACGGGCCGTCGGCCGACGGGTGGTCGGGGGGGCGTTCGCTGGCGGCAAGGACGACCGGGACCGGCGGCCGGCCGACCATAAACGCGAGGGCCGCGGCCGCGTAATGCATAGTCGCGACGCCGGTGCTAACGACGACGCCGTCGGCGCCCTTTTTGATTTCGCGGGCCACCGCTTGCGCCAGCGCGACGTATTCGGGGCCGCCCATATCCGCGGCGGCAACGTCGAGGACTTTCTCGGCCGCGAGGGAACAAATATCGGCGAGCTCCGGGACTACGGCGTAGAGTTCGTCCGCGGTAAGGGCCGGGAGGGGGGTGCCGGCCTCGTAATTAAAGCGAGAGGCGAGGGCGCCGCCGGCGCCGAGGAGCTTAACAAGCGGCTTGCCTTTCGTCGCCGGGGCCGCCTTTGCCGGCGCGACCGCGGCGGCCTCGACCCAACCGGTCTCTTCCACCGCCGTTATGCCCGCGACGGCGACGCCCATGAAGTAACCCGAAGGCGTTTTCAGGATGATATGCCGGTCGTCGTCGTCGGCGCCCCGGGGCTGGATGCGACCCTCAAAGCGGCCTCGCCGTCCGTCAATAACGACGTCGCTGCCGACCTTGACGCGGAACTTCTTCAACCAGGTGAGTGCGGCGCCGGCGTAGCCTGGATAGAGCTCGCGGCTCGGCGTCGCCTTCTTCGCGGTAGTAGTAGCTTTTGACTTTGTAGCCATATCGTTTCGGCCCCGGCGGCGTTACTCCGGGGGCGCCAGGCCGTATTTCGCGAGGAGGGTAACGAACGCCGTAGTCGGGTCGGCGTGCGATTCTTCGCCGGCGAGGTAGGGCCAGCCGCCGTCGGCGTTCTGGGTCTCGGCCAGCAACTTCAGGCATTCCAAAACGTCGGCGTCCGTTCCCCGCCGCCCCAGCGCCATCAGCGCCGGCAACGGGTTCTCTATGGGGTTGCGCCAGTGGTTCTTTTGCCTCCCCAGCGCCGCGGCGAGGCCCGCGAAGACGTCGTGGTTGGCGGCGACGCCCGCGGCCAGAAGGCCCCGGACGACGCCCGGGACGGTCCAGAGGTCGGTGCGGTCGGGATAAGTCGGGGCTACTTGCCCGGGCCAGCCGCCGTCCCTGTTCCGCGCGCGGAGGAGGAAGGTCCGTGCGCGGGCAACCGCACGGTCGTATCCGCCCGCGGTGACGAGGGCCAACGTCGCCTCGCCCGTAATCCACGTAACGGC
>CAZJNB010000193.1:0-4525 GCA_964547385.1 uncultured bacterium | reverse complement strand
ATACCTTAACGCACGCCGGCTTCGAACAATGATTGCACAGCCAGGGGAGAAATTCCCGCGCCGTCGCCGGGAATTTTCCGTTTTCATATTCGATAACGTTACTCTTAAATACGCCCAGCCGGACGTCGAACTCGGCCTTACACGCTACCGCGCAGGCCTTACAACCGTAGCATCTTCGCAGGTCGAGTAACATCGCCCACCGCGGGACTTCACCGGCCGCGAAGGCAGTAACCACGCCGCCGGGGGCGAGCGCGGCGGCGACGCCGATGACCGTCCCGGCTTGCACGAAACCCCTTCTCGATATCTTCTCAGCCATATTCCAACCTACTCCGCTAAGTTAACCCGACGCCGGGGATTTATGTAAAATCTTCGCCGGCCCGTTAGGATAGTGGGAGGGGAGATTCGCTCCTCCCCTCCCCGTAACCAAGGAGGAGTACTACACGCCGCGGCGAGGCCGACGTGCTAATAAAACCCCTCTGCTGACCTCGCCGCGAAGCCGTTAAACCTTCCCCGAGACGTTAGATCTACTTCCAGTCCCACGAGCAGTGGAGGTAGACGTAGTCGGTGGATTTATTTTCGGTCGCGCCCGATACCGGGTCGACCGTTTTATAAGACTCGGTCTGGTAGTTCGGGATGAGGGCCAAGGCGCCGTCGAAGAACTTAAAGCCTACGCCGCCGATTAAGAGGGTCCGCTCGTCGTCAGAGGTATCCTTATCCGGCTCCAGGGCGTCATAGCGGACGAGCGGATTAATGGTCATCCCTTCGGTGGCCCGGAAGTGGCCGGTGGCGTAGGCGGTTATGAGGTTGCCTTCGACTTTGCTCGTCGGCGGCGTCACCGCGGTATTGTCTTCGCCTTCGGACCGCATAAAGTAGCCGGCGCCGAAGTTGACGAAGTCGTGCTTGAGGCCCACGAGGCCGCCGTATTGTATATCCGGGTTCTTGGCCTCGCCCGCGGCGACCTTCTCGCCCAGGTTGTCGGCTTTGACATAAGCGTTCACCGATAAACCTTTGAACGCGTCGCTCGAGACGAGCGGGAAAACCGATAGACGATAGGTTATCGCTTTACCCGAGGTCCCGTCTTCGGGTGATTTATAGCCGGCGCCGTTGGTGAAGGTTAGGTGGTGCTCGACGAGGCCCTCGCCCAAGGTTCCCTTAACGCCGACGCCGAGGTCGGTCGTCGTCCGCCACTTCCAATCGTCGAGGGCGACCCGCCGAATGGCGCGCCAACTCCAAATCTCTTCCTCGTAACCGGCCCACGGCAGTTGTTCTAAGCCGGCGTAAATTTCGTGGGCCGGCAGAACGTCCCGTACGTCGATATACGCGTATTTGAGATAGAAGTCGAACTTGCCCTTCGACTTATGCTCGACGAGGTTATAGCGGTACGTTTCCGGGACGGTGTTCTGCGGCGCCTCCTCGAGCTCGTAGCTATATGTCGTCTCCCGGCCTACGTCCGTCGTAACCCGGTAATAAAGCTTGGGCGTAAGGCCGCCTTTTATATTGACGTAACAGCGCGTAACGTCGAACGCGTTCGCGCCCTCGTCGGAAGACGCGGCCTTGGAGGTCAGCTCGTAGCGGTAATACGCGTAGACCCGGCCCGAGAGCGTCGGCGGCTTCACCGACTCGGCGAGCGCCGCCGGCACGAGCGCCGACGCCGCGATAACGCCTAATAAAACTCGCAACGGTCTCACCGTTATCCTCTCCTCTATTCCGTTAGGGGTTAGCCGTTTTCGCCGGCGACGACGTCCGCCGACGTAGGTTCGACACGTCCCCTCCCTCTCGGCGGCTACGCCGCGGCGCCCGGCGGCCTTTACGTCTCCAAGTCTTCGAAAAATATTTCCCGGGAGACGCCGTCGAAGACCTCGCCGTCCACTTCGGCGTAGGGGTTGATGAAAAAGTTCAACGGTTCGCCCTGTTGGCGGGGGCTCAGGAGGAGATCGCGGCCGCGGGTGAAGGCCACGCGGTTCTCGTCGTGGTTGCCGAAAAAATACTCGGCCCGAGCCGGATATTTATCCGCCTCGGAGATGTCCACCGGCACCCATTCGTCGCTGCTCTGGAAATACGCCCAACAGTGATAGCCGCTAATCGTTCCGGCGCCGCGCGCCGGCGGCAGGGAGACGCCGATCTCGAAGAACGCCCCGAGGCCAACGTTCCGGCAGAGCGCGATGAAGTAGGAGTGGAAGTCGGTGCAGTTGCCGCGTTTCGCACAGCAGGCGTAGCGGTAGTCGCCGCGCCCCCAGCCGGTCCCGCTCTTGTCGTACGTCATATACGCGAGCGTATGGTCGTAGAGGGCTCGCCCTTGCGCCATCGGCGTGTCCAAGCCCGCGACGAGCCCCTCCGCCAGCTCCCGGATGTCGTCCGCGAGCGGCACCAGCCGCTGAGCCGCCAGCGCCAGCTCCCGCGGGACGCCGTCGCGCCGTTCGGAGCCGGCGACGTTCTCGCGCCGCCGAACGCGGAAGTCCATCTCGACGTCGAACGCGGCCGGCGGGTCCGTAACTTGAAGGTAGACCGTCTTGTTGCCGTAGAGCTCCTCCGTCGTCAGCTCGTAGGGGAACGGGCTCGTGACGGCGAAGGCCGAAATCTCCTGGTGCGCGTCGTCCCGGGGAACCGGCAGCCAGAGACGGAGTTCTGCGGCGCCTTCCGGGACGCCGGTAACGTGGGCGACGTAGCGCATCGCGACGGCGCGCTCGGCCGGCGCGGCCGGCGCGGCCGCCGCGAAGCCGCCGCTCCACAATACGCCCCAGCTCAGAACCGCGGCGCAAATAATCCGCATACCATATCCTCCGCGTAAAGCCCGGGGGCGGGAACGCCTACCGGCCTACCAACCCTCGAGCGGTTGAAGTCGGCCTCGGCCGCGACGAACGGCGAGTCTGGCCCGCCAACGTCGCGGCCGACACGTCCGGCCGCCGGCGCCGAGGGCTCCGGCTTAGGGGGTATTAAAAGGAGGGGAGGGACAACATTAGGAGGCCCGAGCCGTCGGCCGTCGGTCCGACGTGTCGCTTTCCGCTACGGCGCCGCGCCGGCGCCGTTTCCGCGGCTCATCAACCGCGCGGGTCTAAGGCCCGGCGACGACGAACGTCTCGGTCGAACCCGTAGGCCAAGGCTCTCACCTCCTGGGGTAAAACTTCGCGGGCGTCTCCTTTGCGCCGCCAAGGCGCAACGAAGATACCATCCGATTAGAGCTACCATACCGCACCCGGCAAGTCAAGATAAATGCGGCGCCAGCTTAGTATAACGCCGTTACCCCTCTTTTCGTTTGCCCGGCGGCTCTTCTTAGGTTATATTTAATAAACTCCCACGAAAGTCCGTAAACACAACCGGAAAAGGCGAAAACGTGGCGCAGAGGAAAACGCCGTCAACGCGGCCGCCGCTCGAGCGGCTCGCCTATATCGACCACGAAATTCGGCAAGGCCGCTACCCGTCGTTGCCCGCGCTCGTCACCTCCCTGGGCGTATCCAAGCGGACCGTCCTCCGGGACCTCAATTATCTACGGACTATGCTGGACCACCCGATAAAATATAACCGCGAGCGGCGCGGCTATTATTACGACGGCCCGGCGCCGGTCCTGCCCGCGGTGGCGCTCCGGGAGGGCGAGCTCTTCGCGTTATTCGTCGCCCAGAAGGCGCTGGCGCAATACCGGGGGACGCCCTACGAGGCGGCGCTCCGCTCCGCCTTCGAGAAAATCCGCGGCGCCCTCAGCGACGACGTCGAGCTCTACTTGGACGAGTGGGACCGCAAGCTCGCGTTCCGCCCGGGCGGCGGCGCGATGCCGGTGGACGCCGAGGTGTGGGCGAAACTCGCGGCGGCGCTCGACGCCGGGTGGCGCCTGCGCATCTACTACCACACCGCCTACCGCGACGAGAAGACCTGGCGCGAGGTGGACCCCTACTTCCTCTTCAACCTCGCCGGCGAGTGGTACCTCGTCGCGTATTGCCACCTCCGCGAACAAATAAGGACCTTCCTCCCGGGCCGAATCGAGAAAATCGAGGTCACCGACGCCGCGTTCACCCGGCCCACGGACCTCACCGCCGCGGCGTTCCTCCAGGACAGCTTCCAAGTGGAGACGCGGCACGGCAGCCGGCCGCGAAAGGTCCGTATCCGCTTCGCGCCGGCGAAGGCGCCCTATATCCGCGAGCGGCGGTGGCACCCGAGCCAACAGCTCGAAGAGCTGAGCGACGGCGGCGGCGTCCTCACCCTCACCACCGCCTCCGAGGGGGAGCTTATAAGCTGGGTCATGAGCCAGGGCGCCGGCGCCGAGGTCCTCGCGCCGCCGGAGCTGAGGGAAAAAGTCGCCGCCGCGGCGCGCGCGATGGCGGCGAACTACGACGGACCGCGGCGCGAGTAGGCCACGGCTGTTTAATACTTGCTTTGGTTATTATTTTCGCTATATTAGTAGGCGTAAGTATTAAAGTGAGCGCGCGCGTTTCCACATAACGAACTACCCAAGGAGGAAGCGATATGGGCACGAGGGACTACGGCTTAGACGACGACCTTAAAGAAAAACTCGAAAAGTTTTTCAACGCGAACT
>CAZJNB010000192.1:0-4559 GCA_964547385.1 uncultured bacterium | reverse complement strand
ATTCTCCGGGACGTAGTTGAACTCGTCCTGGATGTCCAACAGAAGCTCGAGAAGGCCGGCGTCCTTGCCGCGGAAGCCCTCCACAAGCGCCTCGGCCCGTTCCATATCAACAGCCATATATCGGTCCTCCTGAACGCCCCAAACCCGGGCGGCCTCCTACTCGTACGCCGCGGCGCGGATACGTTCCTTCTCCTCCAGCTTCTTCGCCTTAATCGTCCGGCCCTCGACGGCGACGGTGAGCTTGGACGGATACGGGATACGCGGGCACGCCTCCCAACACGCGCCACAGCCGTTGCACTTCTCCTCGTCCACGTAGCGGGCCTTCTTCTTGATGGTGGCGGTAAAGTTGCCGACGAAGCCGTCCACCTTCGTCACCTCGGCGTAGGTTATAAGTTCTATATTGGGGTGGACGTTCACGTCCACCATCTTAGGCGTCAGGATACAGGCGGCGCAGTCCAGCGTGGGAAAGGTCTTATCGAAGTTGGACATATGGCCGCCGATGCTCGACTCCCGCTCGACGAGATAGACCTTCTTGCCGGCGTCGGCGATATCGAGCGCGGCCTGAATGCCGGCGATGCCGGCGCCGACGACCAGCGCCGCGGGCTTGACCTCCACCACCATCGGCGTAAGCGGCTCCTGGAGGGCGACGCGGCGGACCTCGCCGTGGATGAGGTCCTCGGCCTTCTCGGTCGCGAGGTCCCGGTCCTCCGAAACCCAGGAGACGTGCTCGCGGATGTTCGCCATCGCGAAGAGGTAGGGGTTCACGCCCGCGTCCGCGACGGTCCGTCGGAACGTTCGCTCGTGCATCAAGGGCGAGCAAGAGGCTACGACGACGCGGTTGAGGCCGAGTTCGGCGATATCCTTTTTAATAAGCTCCTGGCCGGGGTCCGAGCACATAAACTGATACTCGCGCGCTACCGCTACGTAGGGTAGGCCCTGGGCGTATGCCACCACCGCCGGGACGCCCACCATCCCGAGGATGTTGTGGCCGCAGTGGCAGATATAGACGCCTATTTTCGGTTCTTCTTTATCGTTGTTGTCTTTCGCCACGGTCGCTACCTCCGGCTCAGATTATCTTCGCGAGCAAAGAATCCGCCGGTATCCGGTGTTTGTCCAGCTCGAGCGCCCGCGGCGAGAGGCCCATCGCGAGGCCGACGAGCTGGGTGAAATATAATATCGGGATATGGAACTCCTCGTGCCAATAGACGCCGGCCTCGTGCTGGAAGTTGTCGAGGTTGAACTGGCAGAGGGGACAGCAGACGACGAGGGCGTCCGCGTCCTTGGCCTTCGCGGCCCGCAGTAGGATGCCGATCATCCGCGCGGCGACGGCCGGCTGGGTCGTGATGAACGTCCCGGCACAGCACTTCGTCTTCACCGGGTAGGGGATGACCTGGGCCCCCAACAGCCGCAAGTAATCGTCGAACTTCGTCGGTTGCTCGTAGTGGTCGAACGGATTCCGGGGGCGGACGACCTGACAACCGTAATAGGGCGCGAGCCTCAGCATCGAGAGGTCGCGGGTAACCTTGGCGCGGAGGACGTTCTCGGGAACGTCGTTGATATAGATGTCGAGGAGGTGGCGGACCGTCGCGGTACCTTCGTAATGGAGGTCGGCCGCGGCCAACGCGTCGTTGACTTGCTCGCGGAGCGCCGCGTCCTCCGCCATATAATTAACGGACTTGTTCAGGACGGAGAAGCAGGCGCTACAGGGTGCGGCGATGTGCGCCTCGCCCTCGCCGGCCGCCCGCTCGGCGAGCGCCAGGTTGCGCGCCGAAATCGAGAAGGCCTTGATCTGGTCGTAGGACATATACGCGGTGGCGCCGCAGCAGTTCCAGTCGGCGAGCTCCTCGAGCTCGATGCCAAGCGCCGGCGCCGTCGCCGCGATCGACTTCGCGTAGGGCTTAGCCGTTGCCTCCAAGGAACACCCGGGGTAATAGGTGTAGCTCGTCATCGCCGCATCGCCGTCCCTTCCTCGGCCTTCTTCAGTATCGCCCGCACGTCGGCGACGTTCTTCATCTTCCTCGGGAAGAGCTCGAGCCGGCGGTGCCGGATGAGGTCGAAGCCCATCCCCGCCATCTTGAGCGCGCGAAACGGGTTGGTCTTAAAGAAATATTTGAACAACAACCACGCCTCGTTGTTTCGGCCCAGGTTGCGTACGGTGTCCGCGAACGTCTTCGCGAGAACCATCGCCCGCTTCGCGTCCGGGTTCTCTCGACCTTCCCGCATCGCGATCTGCTTGAGCTTATACATAAAGTCCGTTATCTTGATCTCCTTGGGGCACTTCACGTAGCAGGCGTAGCAGGAGGCGCACATCCAGATCGTGCTCGAGTTGAGGACCCGGTCGCGGTAGCCGGCGCGAACGAACGCCATTATCTCCCGCGGGCTCGAGTCCATCTCCCGGACCGTCGGGCACGTCCCGGAGCACGTCCCGCACTGGATGCACGCCGCCGCCGCGGCGCCGCCCGGAATTGCCAAAACCTCCTGTAAAAACTCCGGGTGGGGCTCGTCCCGCCAAACGCCGATGCGTATATCAGCCATCTATCCTCCTAAGCGCCGCGCCGTTGAACGTAATCATTACTTAATTAATCCATATTGTTATTTATTTCACAATATCGCCTTAAAAACTTCCTCCCAAGACACGTTCCGATATGACCACATTGGACCGTTTACTTCGTGAACCTCACGAATCCTTATAATAATCACCGCATATCCCAAAGAAAACGCCGCCGGCCCGCGCGGTTAGCGTTGACTTCGACCTTGATACCCGCTATCTGTCCCCGAGCAAAGTTTGTTATTATATTCACAATAATTTAACCCTTCACACTCCATGAAACCTACTTCCTTACAAACGCCATATTAAGAAACCTCTGCCCCTTTGTCAAGTATTTTTTTTCCGCGAACACCTTCTCTGAAATCGCCGCCGTCGCCGCCGAACAACACCCGCGTCCGCGTTACCCGCGCCGCGCGCACCTCGTCCCTTTCCACACCCGCCAACCAAGCGACTACGTCAAAAACGTTCGCGCCCGCGGCCGCGGCCAACCGGAACGTCACCGTCGCCTCTTCCGGCGCCCAACCTATTATCTCCAACCGGCCGCCGAGGTCACGAACGCCTCGTCGCGTCGCGACCGAGAAGTCCCCCGAAGCGATACGTCTCTCGACGGTAGCGCACACCTCTTCCAAGTCGGAAGACAACGCCGTGGCCAACGGCTCGAGCTCCACGCGGTAGACGCCGCCGGCCACGCCGACTTCGAGCGCCGGCGCCCCGAGCGGAACCTCCCACGCATCCGCAAACCTAAAGGGCCCGACGCCGTTCACCCCGGCGACGAAGGCGGCGACGTCCATTAGTTCCGCCAAGAACGCCTCCCCGTACTCGGCGTCGCCGGCGACGCCCACCGCCAACGCCGGCGCCAGGACCAGCCGCTCGCGCGCCGCGAAGCCGCCCGTCCGCGCGAGCACGACGCCCGCACGCGCGAGCTGTGCCCGCACGAGACGCCAGAGTTCGTGGTGGCTGAGCCAGCGATGGTCGCCGCCCTTAGCGTAGACGAAACGGAGGCGCTGTCTCTTTACGGTGAGGTCGCGAGGCGGGGACGCCGGAACCGGCGCCGCGGGGACTTCCGCCGGCGCCGGCGCCGCGAAGGTTAGCGTAACGCCGTCGCGGCAGGCACCACACCGGCGGCACGTCGGCTCGGCGCACGGCCCGGATACTTCCCCTTCCAACGCCTTTCTCAACTCGGCCGCCAGGAACGCGTCGTTCACGCCCGCGTCGATGTGTCCCCACGGCAGCGGCGCCCCCGGCGTCAGCTCCCGACACGCGTAGGCCTCCATCTCGAGGCCGGGCCGGGCGAACGCCGCGGCCCACGCGCTCGGGCGGTAGTGTTCGCCCCACGCGTCGAAGCGGGCACCCCGGCGATAGGCGTCCAAGATAACGTCGCCGAGCCGACGGTCGCCGCGCGCCAACGCCCCCTCCAACATCCGCGCGCCCACCTCGCCCCGAACGCGCACCTGCCGCGGCGACGATTTTCGCGCGAGGGCGATACGCCGCGCGAGCGTCGCCGCCGGCGCCATCCCCAGCCACTGGAACGGCGTGTGCGCCTGCGGCACGAACGGCGCCACCGCGACCGTAATGTTCCCCCAGCGCCCGAGGCCCGCGCGGAGCGCGCGCCGGCACGAGGCCACGAGCTCGCCGAGCGCCGCGGCGTCCCCGTCCCCCTCCGTCGGCAACCCCACCATAAAATATAACTTTATGTTCTGACAGCCGGCCGCGGCCGCGGCGGCGACCGTCGCGACGACATCCTCGTTCGTAAAGCCCTTATTTATTACCCGCCGGAGGCGGTCCGTCCCCACCTCCGGCGCGAACGTCTGCTGGCCGCGGCGCTCGGCGATGAGGAGCGCCGCGGTCTCTGAACCGTAGGTCTTCACCCGTGCCGCGGGCAGCGCCAGGCGAACGCCCGGGCGCCGCGCGCGGATTTCCCGCACGAGCGGCGCGAGCGCACCGTAGTCGCACGCGTTGAGCGCCAACAACGATACCTCCGTCGAGCCGGAAGCGTCCAGGAGAGACAACG
>CAZJNB010000191.1:0-4568 GCA_964547385.1 uncultured bacterium | reverse complement strand
TTACGAGACGGCCTTCCTGCCGTCCGTCGCCGAGCCGACGGACGAAGAAGTCCAGGCCTACTACGACGCCCATAAAGGGGAATTCGTCATCCCGGAGAGGGTCGAGGTCTATCTGGTCGCGATGCCGGACAAAGAGGAAGTGACGGCGTTCTACCAAGAGGTCCGCGCCGGCGCGGACTTAGTTGTAACCGGCGAGGCCCGCAATCGCGCCCGCACTCTCGCCGAGCAACTGCTATACGAGCTGCCGCCGCCGCGGCCGCGCGAGCGGCAGGAGTGGCTCGGCGTCGTCGCGATCACGCCCGGGCCCGCGGCCGCCGCTGACGAGAAGCCCTTCGTCGCCGAGCTTAGGCCGCGCGCCTTCCCCTTCGCCGGCCTTAACGTCCTGAGCCCGGTCTTTCGCCTGGCGGACGGCCGGTGGGCCTTCTACAAGCCGATATATTATCAGCCCGGGCGCCGGCGGACCCTCGACGAGGCCGAGGTCGCGTATTTCTGCCGCAAGGGCGTTTTCACCCAAAGGCTGGCGTCGCCCGAGGTCGAGGCCGCCGCGGCGGCCTGGCTCGCATCCCTCCGCGCGCGTCATAACGTCGTAACCGACGAGGCCGCGTTGGCCCGGGTGGCCGAGAGCCTTGGGGCGCCGGCGGCCGAAGAATAAACGGCTCGTATTTTTGCGGGGGAACGAAGGCCGGCGCAGGAACGCCGGCCTTTCTTTGGGGCATTAACGGCCTGAGCGGAAACGTTAGAAACCAATGGTGAAGCCGTAAATCGGCAGCGGCCCGCCGTCCGCGGACCTCGTCGCCGCGACCATCGGTTGGACCGACAATCGCCCGTTCTCCGCCAGCGCGGCCGCGGGCTTTTTGACTTCGTTATATACGTACGTGACTAGGAACGGCTTCGTAACGACGTCGAAGAGGAAAAACCCCAAGTATATATCGCCCATATAAACGTCTTCGACGTCGGGGAAAGCGGCGTGGATACCGAAGGCGACGGCGCCCAAAAGCGCTGTCTCGCCGTACGCCGCCAACGTGGCGTAACCGATCGCCTCGCGCCGGTTGGGTGCGCTTTCGCCCACATTTCTCGCTCCCACGTCGCACCCAAACGCCGCGGCGAACGGGTAGGCCGCCGCTACGGCTATGCCGCTATACGCGCCGATAGGCCCCCGCCCGACCGAGCCAATAATGCCAAGCGTTACGAAGTCAAGGACTTCGAACCCGGCCGCGCCCCCCACTTGGGCCGCTATCACCTTACCCGAGACGCCGAACGCCGCCACCGGGAACGCGCCCGCGGCGGCGAGGATGATTGCCGTACCTATTTTAACGCCAGAACGCATACCCTCCCGGCGTCGCGCCTACTTCCAAAACATCCCCTTCGGCTCGTATTCCAAAAAGAGCCGGCCCCACTCGGTTTCGTCTAATACCCGCTGGACGCGCTTCTTGCCGACGACGGGATACCAGAACGCGTCGTGGTAGAGGCGCGAGGCGAGGAACGACCACGGCACCAGCGGCGTCCGGAGTAGGAAATGCTCCAAGGGCTTGAGCCGGCCGTGGTAGATCAACTTCTGGCCGCGCGAGGCGAACGTGTCCTCGTGGGGCGAGAAGTGGAGGTTCATATCGCCGATGTCGTCGCCCACGACCTCTATCTCGCGCGGGTCCCCGACGCCCAGGCCGCGCTCGTGCGCGAGGCGGATGAAGTCCAGCGAGAGCGGCGCAAGCCCCATCAGCTTCGCGGAGGTGGCGTCGATCGCGACCTGGTCGGCCGCGGCGAGGATGACGTTCGCGACGACGGGCCGCATCGCCCGCGGGCCCGGGCCGTCGCCGGCGACGGTCCCGTCCATCACCGCGAAGATGCCGGCGTGGATTTCCTTCTGAATCGTTAAGAGGTCCACCAGCGTCTCGTGGATGACGGCGTGGGTCCAGTGGCGCTCGAGGTTGAGGAGGCCGCCGAAGGCGTTCTTCATCGCGCCCGTCATCGTCGTGAAGACGTGGGTCTTGACGGTGGGGAGGTGGATGATGTTGGTGCCGGCGAAGGACTTCGGGACCCAGATGCCTTTCTTTTTGTATACGTCGCCCAGGACGAGCATCTCGCCCTTGGGCTGGTAGCGGACCCACTCCTCCTCGCGCGGGTCCTGGAGGTAGTGGAACGCGAGGCCGAATTTCTCGGCGACGCCGGCGAGTTTGTTCAGACGGGCGCCGACCTTGGGGTCGACGACGACGGTAGCGTTCTGGCAGAGAACGAGGTCCTCCTTCGCATAGCCGTCGTCGAGGAGCGTCTTGATTACGGCCTCCAGCTGCCAGGGCGTCGTCGAGCAGGCCGGGAAGTATTTATGCCAGGAGATGTTTATCTTGAGGATGGTCTTCCTATCGCGGGGGAGATAGGAGGCGTAGTCGGCGAGCCGCATAAGGCGGCCGAAGTCCTCGACGACCGTCTCGGCGCTCGTTTTAAGCGCGGCTACTTTAGCGGGGGACATCTTCTAACATCACCTCGGCGAAGTCTACCACGGCGGCGCCGGCGTTGTCAACGCCGGCGCGCCCGGGCGCGAAAAAACGCCGCCCGAGCGGGCGGCGTTTATCCACCGGCGTAGCTTTAATAGTAGAGCGCCTTCACGCGGCCTATGCTCGTCGGCTCCACCGACGGGAACGGGCCCATCTCCACCCACACGCGGAGCATAAGGTTCCTATAGGGGTCGCCGGACGTAGATAAAGGAGCCCAACCGTCGTAATATTTCCAGGAATGGCCCAGGAACGTCTCGTTCGTATCCACGCTGAACGGGTCACAATTGGGGTAGTTATAAAACTGCTCCTCGCAGGGCATAAACTTGTCCGAAGGGCTCGTCCAGTTGATACCGGTCTCCACCCATACGTGGCCGCTGAGGCCGCTCGGCTTGAAGAACTTGGGGTCGCCGCTCGTGGGCCACATCATCGACCCGGGCACGCCGCCCTGGAAGTTGTAGACGGCGATGCGGAAGCCGTCCCACTGCTGGTTGGGCCAGGTGTCGCGGGTGTAGAACTTGAACTTGAGGAGCCGGACGTTGCCGGTCCTCATACTGGAGACGTCGAACTCGTTGCCCACCCAGGAGTCGGCGCCCGTATACCAAGCTATGCTCCACCGCCTGGTGCCGTTGTCCCAGGCGAGCTCCGTCGAGGCCTGGTCCGACGGCGTGGGGGCGGTCCAGCCGGGCGCCGTGACGAAGCCGCCGCCGTCCAACGCGGCGTCCGCCGCCCACATCGGCGCCGCCATCGCGAGCGCACACGCTACTACCGCCAACGTTTTCATACGACTACCTCCTTGTTCGTTTACGATATTTTCTACGCCATTTTAGTAGAAACGGCCGTGGCCGTCAATACCGAAATTCCCGCGCCGCTGGCCCTGTTAGTAATACAACGCCTTCACGCGGCCGAGGCTCTGCGGCGCCACCGCCGGCTGGGATATGTCGTCCACGAGGACCCTGAGCATCAAGTTGCGGTAGGGGTCCGCGGTCGTCTCGAGCTTCTTCCAGGCTTGCCCGCCGTACGATTGCCACGAACGGTTTCGGAAGCTGTCGTTCGTGTCCACGGCGAACGGGTCACAGCTCGGCGGGTCGTAGTCCTGCTCCATCCCGGCCAGGAACTTCGCCGCGGGCGTAACCCAATCGACCGGGACCTCCACCCAGACGTGGCCGCTTAGGCCGGTGGGCTGATAGAAGTAGCCGGTCCCGCCGGTAGGCCACATCATCGACCCGGGCGTCTGGTCGAAACTGTATATCCCCACCCGAAAGCCGTCCCAGCGGTCGTTGGGCCACACCGCGCTCGTGAAGAGTTTTACGGAGACGATACGCGCCGCGGTCCTAAGCGTCGACACGTCGAAATCGTTCCCCACCCACGAGTCGGCGCCGGTATACCACCACACGAAGTATTTCCAGCTGCCGTTATCCCACTTGAGCTCGGTCGCCGCGTCGAGGTCGCTATACGGCGGCGCGATGCCCGACGCCGGCCGGGCCCGAGTCGCGGTGTCCGCGGCGAACGCCGTGGCCGCGGCCGTTACGATTATTAACCCGTAGATGATATTTCTCATAACGCTCATCCCCCGCGTGATGATAGCATCTCCGCGGGCGGGAGATAATACCATACGCCGTCAACACGGCCGAAGCGGAGCCGGTATAACGTCGCCGTCGCCGGCCGCGAGCGGCGGGGATACGCCACCGAAAGCTCGACGGCGTCCGGGCCGACTTTCACCCGCTCGCGGAGCTCGCCCCGGCCGTAGTCAAGGTCGTCGCGCACGTATTCGTCCGCGAGGACGGTGGCGTAGGCCGCGCGCCGCGCCGTCAGCGCCGCCGGCGGCAGGCCGGCCCAATCGTTGTCATAGACCGCCGCCGCGGCCCGGGCGAATTCCTTCGCCGCCATATGGCCGTTGAACGTCTCCCACGTCTCCTCGGGCGAGCCGCCGCCGCGGCACGATAAAAACAACGCCGCCGCCCCTAAGCCGAAAACGCTTATCGTTTTTACGCGCATACTCGCGTCAGCTCGTCGCCGAGCGCCGCCCGAGCGCCGCGACCACCACCGCGCCGCCGAGCGCCAGCGCTATGCTCACGAACT
>CAZJNB010000190.1:0-4575 GCA_964547385.1 uncultured bacterium | reverse complement strand
GCGTTGCGTCACGCCCGCGCGTCGCAGACATCGGCGAACCGCAGGCCGTTACCCATCGCCCGCGCCAAGAGCGCGCCAGCGCGTTTGGCGGCGCGCACCAGTGCGAAGTCGGCCGCGGGGATGAGCGCCGTCGCCGGCGGCGCCACCCCCAGGGCCTCGGTCATAATTTGCATCGTAGCCGCGGTTCCCATAAACGCGCAACAGCCCGCCGCCGGCGCCGCGACTTCGTCGAAGTGCGTGCGGTCCGCGGCCAGCACCGGCACCCGTGCCGCCTCTTGGGCGAGCGTCCCAACGTATTCCAGCGTGCGGCACTCGTCGGTGGGGGGCATCACGCCGCCGGGGAGGAAGACCGCCGGGAGGTCCAGCCGCGCCGCGGCCATTAGGTGCCCGGGGATGGCTTTGTCGCAGGAGGAGACGAAGAGGACGCCGTCGGCGTGCGCGCCTCGGGCGTGCATCTCCGCGGCTAACGCGAGGATGTCGCGCGACGCCAGCGAGAGCGCCATCGCCGGCGTCCCCTGGGCGATGCCGTCGCAGATATCGGTACAACGGTAGTCGAGGGGCTGGGCGCCGGCGACGAGCAAGCCCTCCCGGGCCGCGGCGGCTATGGCGCCGAGGTGGTAACTACCCGGGTGGCTCTCGCCTGCGGCGGCCTCGACGACGACTAACGGCTTGTCGAAGTCCACCCGGGCGAAGCCGCAGCCGAAGCGGAGCGCCGCCACCTCGGCCCCCAACGCCTTCATCGCGGCGCTATGTCGCCTTTTCGCCATATACGTCCTCGACTAAGACCGCCCGCACCGGCGAGCCGTCGCCGCTCTCTATGGCCAACGGTAAAGCTATTAAGAAATATCCGCCGGCGGCGACGCCGCCCAGGTCCAGTCCTTCCAGGACCATTACGCCCGCGGCCAATAAGGTCCGGTGCGCCGCCGGCTCCACGGCGCCGAACGCCTCCACCGATAAATAGTCGATACCGACTAAGCGAACGCCGCTCGCCGCCAACGCGCCCGCGGCCGCCGCGGTAATATACGTATATTCCGGCACGAAGTCGTTCCGGGTCCATAACGCCGAATTGTCGGTTTTGAAGAGGACTCGTTGGGCGCCGGCGGGAACCGCGGCGACAACGTCCTCAGTATCTATGGCCCGTCGCCCGCTCAGCTCGACCACGACGCACGGGCCGACGAACGCGTCAAGCGGCGCCGCGGAGAGGTCGGCGCCGTCCGCGATGATATGAAAAGGGACGTCTACGTGGGTTCCGCAGTGGCTTCCGAGGGTGAGGGTGGCGACCTCGGCCGGCTCGCCCGCCGCCCGGCTACGCGCGACGGCTTTCTGGTAGACGGGGTCGCCCGGGTACGTCGGCATCGGCTCACGCAACGGGACCGATATGTCTATTAACCGCATATATTATGACGGCCGAGGCTATCATAAAGGTCCTACGGTGTCAAGGTTGGCGGCCTTATAAAAATTATTGACAACAACGGCGTCGGTTCTTATAATAACTGGGGCGGGTCTTATTTTCGGCCCCAATCGATAACTTTTTCACAAGGCGCGTTAAGATAATGGGAAAACGTCCCAAGATCCCGGCGACCACGATTCCCCGGCTTTCCGTCTACGTGCGAGCCCTCCAAAAGTTGCGGGCCGACGGCGTAGTCGCGACGTCCTCCGATGAAATGGCCGAGCAGACGGGCCTTACCGCGGCGCAAATCCGCAAGGACCTCGCCTACTTCGGCCAATTCGGCGTCCCCGGCCGCGGTTACTACGTGGAGAACCTCTACCGCGAGCTCGCGATGATATTGGGCCTGAACCGACGATGGCGCGTGGCCCTCGCGGGCGTGGGCCACCTCGGCTACGCTCTGTTGGCGTATAACGGTTTGAAGAAACAGGGTTTCGACGTCGTCGTCGCCTTCGACAAGGACCCGGCGAAGATAGGCCAGACGTGGGAGGGGGTGCGGATTTACGATATGGCCGCGGCGGTAAAAGAGGTCCCGGCGCGGCGCGTTGATATCGGCATAATTGCGGTTCCGGCGGCCTACGCCCACGACGTGTGCGACGTCTTCGTCAAAGCGGGCTTGAAGTCGATACTGTCGTTCGCGCCCGAGCGTTTCCGGGTGCCGCCGGGGGTGACGGTGAAGTGGGTGGACCTTGCGATGGAGTTGGAGTGGCTCTCGTATTTCGCGACGAACGCGGGCCGTCGCTGAGGGACGGTTGTCCCTCCGGGCCCGAGGCTTATCCCGCCCGACGCCGCGCTTGCCGTCGGGCCGTTTTTATTCTATAATAGCGGCGGCGCGATGAAGAAGAAAACCCTCTTGGTGGCGCTTGCCGTGGCGGGATTGGCGGCGGCCGGCGCCGGTTATTATTATAAGGTAGCGGTGGCCCGGGTACCGGAACACGCCGTTACGAAGACCGTCGTAGTCCCGCCTGGTTACACTACAGCGGCGATCGCGGCGCTCCTCGCGGACGAGGGCCTTATCGCCGCGGCCGGGCCGTTCGTGTGGTATTGCCGCCTCCACCGCCTCGACGGCAAACTCCAAGCGGGCGTCTATCGTCTCTCGAGCGCCGACGGCGTCGCGGCCATCGCCGCGACGTTGGCCGCCGGTAGAACCGCCGTTATCAAGCTGACGGTCCCGGAGGGTTACGACAAAAAGAAGACCGCCGCGGCGGTGGCGGCGGCGGGCATATGTTCCGCGGACGACTTCCTCGCCGCCGCGGCGCGGGGCGACCCGCGAGGGCGCGTCCCGGCTAAGGACCTGGAGGGTTACCTTTATCCGGACACCTACGAGGTTCCCGCCGACGCCGACGCGGACGCGGTCGTCGCGATGATGGTAGACCAATTCTTTAGGGTGATGGGCCCGGGCGCCCGGGCGCGCGCCGCCGAATTGGGCCGAAGCCTCCACGAGGTGGTTACCCTCGCCTCCGTCGTGGAGCGGGAGGCGATGGTGCCGGCGGAGAAGCCCTTGGTGGCGTCCGTCTTCTACAACCGCCTCGCGCGGGGTATGCGGCTGGAGTCGTGCGCCACCGTCATCTACGCGCTCGGGCGTCAACCGGAGCGTTTGACCGTCGAAGACCTGCACGTGGACTCGCCGTATAATACCTACACCCACGCCGGCCTGCCGCCCGGGCCGATATGTTCGCCGGGCGAAGGGGCGCTGGACGCGGCGCTCTATCCCGCCGACGCTGACTACCTCTTCTTCGTCTCCAACGGCGACGGCACCCACACGTTCACGCGGACGCTGGCGGAGCACCTCGCGGCTAAGGCGCAAAAGAAGAAGAGGAAGAAGGTAGTGCCGCGGTGAGCTTCGCGGCGACCGGGGGCGCGCCGTTGCCGGACGGCGACGTGCTCGTCTGGGACCTGGAGGTCCCCCGCGACGCGGTGGCCGCGGTGGCCGCCCTCTGCGACGGCTACGACCACCGGATCCAGCTTCGCTCCAAGTGGCTCGGCGGCTCGGGCTCTTTCGCGGCGTGGGTGGCGCCCGCGTTTGCCGACGACGCCGGCGCGTTGTTCACGTATATTGCCCGCCGCTTCGGCGTAACCGTCGCCGGGCCCCGTCCGTTCGCCGCCGCGGACCTGGCCGCGGGCATGCACCTCGGCTCGTCCGCGGGCCCGGCGTCTTAGCGTCGCAACTTAGTTAATCGCCCTACGTAATATATAGGAATCTGGAACGGAGCTATGGCGAAAAAAAAGGAACAAATAACCCCGAAAAAGAAAAAGACCGGGCGCCTGGCCAAAACCATCCGCGACGTCGTCATCGTTGTCGTCGCGTTCGTCGTTATTCGACTATGGGTGATAGAGGCGAACGTCATCCCCTCCGGCTCGATGAAGGATACCCTCCTCGTGGGCGATTACATCCTGGCCGAAAAGGTCGTCTACCACTTCCGCGACCCGCGCGTGGGCGAAGTCGTTACTTTCACCTTCCCCTACCGGGATATGACGGCGCGCGAGGGCGTACGCTTCTTCTTGCGGAATTTTCTCGGCGAGAGCAAGACCGGCCCGCGGCTTCTCATCAAGCGCGTCCAGGGTGTCCCGGGCGACGTGTTGGAGTTGCGAAACGACGTCCTCTACCGCAACGGCCGGGCCGTCCGCGAACGCTACGTGAAGGCCGGCGCCGGCTGCGATTGGGGTCCCTACGTCGTCCCCGCGGGTCGCTACTTTATGATGGGCGACAACCGCTATGACTCCGCGGACAGCCGTTTCATCGGGCCCGTTCCGCGCAAGTATATTACTGCGCGGGCCGAGATTATGTATTTCTCGCTCGCGCCCACGAGCTGTCCCAAACACCACGCGCCCATCGTCCGCGACGGCGACGGCTGGCGGTGTGAGGCCGGCGGCGAAGAGATGCGGGTGGGGTGGGATTTCGTGCCGACGACGGCGCTCCGCCTCGACCGCCGGGTCCGCTGGCACCGCGTCGGCAAGTTAGTCCGCTTTAACCGGTAGCTCGCGTTCGACTCCCTTGCGCCAATGCCCTAAGCACTTCCCCGTAGAAACGGCTCCGGCCCCGGCCCTTTTCCGAGAAGACCCCGATTACCGAAAAGAGAGCGCGGGCCGCGGCGAGCGAGCCTCGCGAGCACAACCGCACGAGCGCC
>CAZJNB010000189.1:0-4617 GCA_964547385.1 uncultured bacterium | reverse complement strand
GGCGGCCCCGCGGCGAGAGGAGCGTCCGCGCCGTCGCGGCGGCGGCCGGCCTCGCCTTCGCAATCATCCTGCCGTGGTATCTGTGGACGTGGGGGATAACCGGGCGGTTGGTTCCGACGAGCGCAGGCGCGATACCGGCGATGATGCATACGACGTATTACGCGCACGCCGCCGGCCCGTGGGGGACGGTGGTGAAGTCGCTTCGGCTCCTCGTGAGCGACTTCGGGAAGTTCCTTTTCTACTCGCCGCTGAGGGTGGGCGTCTTATTGACGTACGGCGTCGTCCTCGGGTGGTATATCCGGCGCCGCCCGGAGAAGGGCGCCCAGGCCGCGGTGCTGTTCGCATATTTATCGTTCGTAATAACGCTCTACGTGCTCCACGTGGGCATCCGATGGTACCTCCGCCTGTGGCACTTGGGCCTGGCGTTCGTCGTCAACCAGATATTCCTCTGGCTCGCGCTCTACCTGGTATTCGGCCGGCTACGGCGACGTCGTCTGTTCGCGCACGCCTTCGGCGTCCTCTACCTCGCCTTTTGCGTCGTAGACCTCGTCCACACCGTCCGTAACCCCTACTACCGCCACCAACAAGAGATGCTCGCCGGCGGCCGGTGGGCCGCGGCCCACCCCCAATACCGCCTCGGCGCCATCAACGGTGGCATCATCGCCTACTACGGCGCGGGTAACGTCGTCAACCTCGACGGCAACGTGAACGTCGCCGCGTACGACGCGCTCCGACGCCGCGAGCTCTACGCCTATTGTAAGAGCGAGCGTATCGATTATATCGTAGACCTCGAGGGGTGGGTCTTCCGTCTGTATAAGCCGTATTGGCCGCCGCCGCTCGGGCCGAAGCTGGAGGTCGTGAGCACCGAGCTGGACCGGCCGGACGTCGTCCTCCCCAAATACGGCCGGTACGCGATCATCGAGGTTAAGTAGAGCGGCCGGCGCCGGTTCCCCGGCTCTCCTCTCAGGGAGGTAGCGAGAGATATGCCCGACGACCGTCCCGTAGTATCGCTCGCGCGGCTTTCGTCCTACGACGGCCAAGCCGTCGCGCGGGCCCTCGCCGCCGCGGTCGAGCCGTTCGGCGGCTTCGCCGGCCTGGGCCTCGCCGGCGCGCGCGTCTGCCTGAAGGTGAATTTGTTGCGGGGCGCGAAGCCGGCCGACGCGGTGACGACCCACTCGGCCATCGTCGCCGCGGTCGCGCGGGCCCTCCGGGAGGCGGGGGCGACGCCGTTCCTGGCGGACAGCCCGGGCGCCGGGCTCCCGTATAACCGCCGCACCCTCGAGAAGAGCTACCGCCGCGCCGGCTACCTATCGCTTGCGGAAGATATAGGACTCGAGCTCAATTACGACACCAACTATCGGACCGTTCACTTCGACGGCGGCCGCGTCGCGAAGCGCTTCGACGTTATCACGCCGGTCCTGGCGGCGGACGCCGTAATAAACCTGTGTAAGCTCAAGACCCACGGCTTCACCTACCTCACCGGCGCCGTCAAAAACCTCTTCGGCGTCCTCCCCGGCTTCGCGAAGCCCGCCTACCACGCGCGGATGCGCCGCGTCGACAACTTCGCCGAGGTGTTGTTGGATATCGCCGAGTTTATAAAACCGGCGCTGAATATAATGGACGCGGTGGTCGCGATGGAGGGGAACGGCCCGGGCGCCGGCGAACCCCGGGAAGTCGGCCTTCTCCTCGCGGCCCCCTCGGCGCTGGCGCTCGACGTCGCCGCGGGCGTTATTACGGGCCTCTCGCCCGAGAGCCACCCGGTCGTGCGCGCCGCGGCGAAGAGGGGCCTTACGCCCAGCCGGCCGGAAGACCTAAAAGTCGTCGGGCCGGCGCTCGCGGGGTTAAAGATTGACGATTGGAAATGGCCACCGACGGTGGTGGCGGAGGTGGGCTTCGTCGAGCACCGGCTTCTCCAGGGGGTGCTGGCCGCGGTCTTTCGGAGCGGCTTCTCGGTCCAACCGCGGGTCCGGCGGGAGCGGTGCACCGGCTGCGGCCTGTGCCGCGAGAGCTGTCCCGTCGAGGCCATCGAAATCATCGATAACAAGTCCTGCATCGACGAGGACCGGTGTATCCGGTGTTACTGCTGTCACGAGGCTTGCGCCTATGAGGCCATCGAGCTTCACCGCTCGCTGTTGCACCGGCTGGTGGCCCGGATGCCTATTTAGAGACGCGGGCCCTTTTCTGTCCGGGGTGATTTGCCGCCGCGGCCTTTCCGTGTTAAACTATATATAGGAACGCCGGGCTTGGCGGCCCGGCGTGATGTGGAGCAGATCGGATTCGAACCGACGGCCTCCTCCGTGCGAGGGAGGCGCTCTTCCAGCTGAGCTACTGCCCCGTGTTCTCGACGCGTATTATAATTAATTATCCGCCGGCCGTCAAGGAGTAAGGGTGGAAGTCGAGCTCCTCGCGATAACCGAAGACGCCGAAGCGCTTATCGAACGCGCCGGCCGCACCTGCTACGATACCGCCGCGCGCGCCGGCGCCGATACCGCGGCCAGCTTCATACAGATGCTCATCCGCCGCGGCCACCTCTCGGTCCTCGAGCACGCCGGCGCCACCTTCCGCATCCGCGGTGTCTCCCGTGCCCTCAGCCACCAACTCGTCCGCCACCGCCTTGCCTCCTTCTCCCAACGCAGTCAGCGCTACGTCAAGGAGGACGGCTTCGCCTACGTCACGCCGCCGGCCCTCGAGGGCGACGACGACGCCCGGCGCGTTTTCGAGGAAACTATGGAGACGTGCCGCCGCGCTTACGGCGAACTGCTCGACGCCGGCGTCCGGCCCGAGGACGCGCGCTTTGTTCTCCCCAACGCCGCCGCCACCGAAGTCGTGATGACCGCCAACTTCCGCGAGTGGCGCCACGTCCTTGCCCTCCGCGGCGACCGCGCGGCCCAGTGGGAGATAAGACGCGTCGCCGTCGCGATATGCCGCGAGCTCCGCAAGCACGCGCCCGCGGCCTTCGCCGACTTCGAGCTCGACGAGGAGAACAACATTATCACCCTTAAAAACCGCGAGGGGAGTTGATATTATGAGTAACCCAAAATACATCGCCGCGGCCCTGGCGCTATTGCTCGGCGCCGCCGTCGCCGCCGGCGGCGTCTCCGAGGCCGAGGCGCGTTACTACGACGACTTCGCCGCCACCGCCAAGCGCGTGGGCCACCAGCTCGATAAGGTGGGCGACCTCTTCAATAAGACCGCCGCCGGGAAGGACTATTCGGTGGACTGCGAGGACCGCGCCGCGGACCTGGCCGACGCCTATCACTTCCTCGAGGAGAAAGTCCCGCCGGGCGACGCCGTTACCGCGCAGAAGGACTTGATGGCGTCGGCGGAGCTGGGCGCCCAGGCCGCGATGGAGCTGGCCTCCTACTTCGACGCCGAGTTCACCCACAAGGACAAAATCACCCGCGCCCTCGAGTTTTACGAGCGGGCCGTAGCGAAATACGCCGACGCGCTGGCGGCCGCGCCGCCCACCGTCGTCAAGTAACCCTAACGAGCCCTCGCGCCGCCGCCGTCCTTATGCCGAGCGTTGTCCGCGTTGCCGAGCTGTCTTTCACGTATCGCGGCCGGACCTGGCCGGCGCTCGCCCGTGTTTCCTTCGAGCTCGCCGCCGCCAACTCGCTCGCCGTCGCCGGGCGGATATAACGCGCCGATAAATCAATTGACTTCGGCGGCGGTATCGGCTAACATTAGTTGCCCCCGGAGTAGGGGGCTTTTTACCATAAAGTAATGTCGCGGACGTGGGCGAATTATATCGTGGGGATATTGGTACTCGACGCCGCCGCGGCCGGGCCGGCGCTCGGGCAATACGGCGGCGGGCCTTATAAGATAGAGGAGGACTTAGACCGCGAATACGCGATGGACCTGGTCCAACTCGGCTTCGACCGCGACTGGGACGAGATCTGGCGCGAGAACGAGCGGGGTGTCCGCATCGCGATGGGCAGTTTGAACGTGCGGCAATGGTATCTGGACCAGGACGTAAAATTCGCCGCGGCCTTCGCCGAGTGGTTTCGCTTCCTCTACCGTTACGACCGTTACGAGGGCCTCGAGCCGTTGTGGGCCGAGCGCCAGCGCAACGAGTTCGAGCTGGAGTTCCGCCTGTGGCGGTGGTTTAAGTTGGGATTACGAACGGACCCGGCGTTCTGGAAGCGCGACGCCGACGCGGGCGCCACCGCTAAGTTCCGTTATGGCCCGGGCCGCTACGTGGAGCTGGGCTATACGGCCATCGACTTCGATAATAACTATTCGTTCGAACGGTCCGGTTACGATGAGGGCTACGAGGAGATGTTCCGGGTACCGGCGCGCCGCTTCGAGGCCGCGACGGCGTGGTCGCTGCCGTTCGGCTTCCGGCTGGAGGGGGAGGGCTTCATCCGGCCGCCTTCTACTAAATATTATACGTATTTCAACGGCCAACAACCGGATTGGGCGCGCCGCTACGCCGAAGGTTACGGCGCCGTAACCGTATGGAAGACGTTGCCGGCGGCGTTCGAAGTATATTACCGCGGCGCCGCGAACCGGTGGGAGGAGACGCGGCGCTTGACCGCGCCGCCGCTCGGCGCGGTCCCGGGCGAAGACGATTACGACGCACGGCTTACGCTGGGTTCACAGGGAGGCGGCGTATAT
>CAZJNB010000188.1:0-4670 GCA_964547385.1 uncultured bacterium | reverse complement strand
CGGAGCCTTGGCCGACGGAGAGCATCGTCGCGTTGCGGACCAGCGGTTCCCCGCCCGCCGGCGTCGTATAGCGGAGGTCGCCGTCGGCGCTATATTTCCGAACCCGGTTGGTGTAGAAGTCGCACACCCACGCCGAGCCGTCGGCGCTGTAAATATCTATGGCGTTCGGTTTCGAGAAGACGCCGCTCCCGCCGAGGGATTTGAGGAGGTTGCCTGCCGGGTCGTATATCCCGACGGTACTATTCGGTTGGTCCGCGAGCCATATCCTCGTTCCGGCGAGGGGCGCCGGTTGCCCTTCGTTATCGGAACTGCACCTGAGCGTGCCCGCGGCGAGTGCCATAAGCGCGATTGCGTAGACCGGCGTCATCTTTTTCATTTTCTACCTCACTTCTTTTACGTTCTATGCACCGGCGTTCGCCGCCGGCGGTTTGATTTTTACTCTTCCGATTATAAACGCCGCGGCGACCTCGAGCGCCGCCAGCGAGGCGACGGCGAGGCGGTACTTCCCGACGGGCCACGCGCCCGCGGCCAAGATGATGGTGCCCCACAGGAGTGGGCCCACGATAGCCGCGGCCCGGCTCGAGAGGGAATACAAGCCGAAGAACTCGCCCTGTTCGCTCTCGCCTACGAGGCTCGCGAGGAAGGGCCGCGCCGCGGTCCAGGTGAAGCCCAGGCCGATGCCCACCAGCGAGCCGCCGAGCCAAAAGAGCGCCGGATGACTCGCCACCGCGATGAGGACGAACGTTCCCGCCCACCCGACCGCGGTCGCGACGAGCGTCTTCTTCGGGCCCCACCGGTCGGTGATGAAGCCGGCGGCGGCGGCGCCCGCGACCGCGAACGTGGTCGCGACGATGAAGAGGGGAATCTTGGCGTCGTCGGACATATCGAAGACACGGTTGGCGTATACCGCCATAAAGATTATCGCCGTCGCGACGGCGTCCTGAAGGAAGAAGTTCCCGACGAGGAATCTAAATACCTGGGGCCGGCGTCGCGCCCGCCGGACCGTCCTCAAGACTCGCCGGAACGCCTCTCCCGCCGGTAACGTCTTTCCGCCGCCGGCCGGCTCTTTGAGCCAGATGAAGATCGGCAGCGAGAAGGCCAGAAAGAAGACGGCAGTGGGCAAAAACGCTGAGGGCCGCCCCGCCGGAATATGCGGCACCCATCCTTTGACGAACGGCCATACGAGTAGGAGGCCGGCGATGGCGCCGACGTAGCCGAGGGCCGTCCCCAGGCCGGAGACGCGGCCGGTCCGCCCGGGCGGCGCCGCGGTTCGTAGGAGGGCGTTGTAGAACGTCTGGCCGCCGATGTAGAAGTAGTTCGCCGCGGCGAAGGCGACGAGCGCCGCTACGCCGGCCCACATCGCGGGCCCGACGAACGCCGCGACGTTGCCCATCGTGACGGTGAACGCGATACAACCGCACGTATAAATTAGGAGATACTTTAACCGTCGCCGCCGTGCGTCCGCCAACGCCCCCAGGACCGGCATCGTAAGGCCCGCCGCCGCCATCGACGCCGAGTAGGCGAGGCTGTAGTAAATGTCCTCGAACCCCAAGTCCACGACGACCCATTGGGCGAAGTACATCGTGATGACGTTCATCGAGAAGATCGTGTTCGCGAAGTCGTAGCTCGCCCACGCCCAGGAGCGTCCCGGCAACGCCAGAAAGAGAGCTTCGCGTGGTCGCCGCGGATTCATACCGAGGGGGGAAGGTAGACGGCGGGGTCCCACCAGACGACCGCGCCGGCCTTCACCGTTACCCACGCCGCCGTCGGGCCCCAGTTGTAGAAGAGCTCGTTGATATCGCCGCAGTCGAAGACGGCGACGTCCGCCGCCTTCCCCTTCTCCAACGAGCCGACTTCGTCCGCGCGCCCGAGGGCATAGGCCGCGTTTATGGTAATTGCGTGGAGCATCTCCGCGGGCCGCATTTTGAAGTAGGAGGCCGCGGGGGTAAGGACCGTCCGGAGCGAGGCGACGTGGCACGAACCCGGGTTGTGGTCGCTCGCGACCGCGACTATCGCGCCCGCGTCGACCAGCTCCCGCGCCGGCGCGAAGTGGCTCGAGCCCAGGAACATCGTCGTCCCCGGCAACAGCGTCGCGACCGTATCGGAGGCGCCGAGGGCGGCGATGCCCTCCTTCGTTACGACCGCCAGATGGTCTACCGACGCCGCGCCCAGTCGGACGGCGACTTCGGTTCCGCCCAACGCGTCGAACTCGTCGGCGTGGAGGCGGAGACCAAGGCCGGTGCGCCGCGCCGCCTCGAGCACCGCGCGCGTCTCGGCCAGCGTGAAAGCGCCGGCGTCGCAAAATACGTCCGCGTATTCGGCCAGGCCGGCGGCGACGACCGCCGGTATCATCTCCTCGCACACCAGCTCGACGAAGGCGGCACGTCGCCGCGCGTATTCCGGCGGCAGTGCGTGGGCCCCCAAAAAAGTGGGGACGAGCGAGAGCGCTCCCTCGACGTCAAGGCGCGCCGCGACGCGGAGCATCTTGAGCTCGTCCGCCGTTGTTAAACCATAGCCGCTTTTTACCTCCACCGTCGTCGTCCCGTGGCTGAGCATCACGTCGGCCCGGCGGCGGGCGGCGGCCAATAGTTCTTCTTCGCTCGCGGCGCGGGTGTCGCGGACGGACGCGTGGATGCCGCCGCCCCGCGCGAAGATTTCCAGATAAGAGGCGCCGCCGAGCCGTTGTTCGTATTCCTCGGCGCGCGAGCCGCCGTAGATGAGGTGGGTGTGGCAATCCACCAGCCCCGGCGTTACGAGGCGCCGGCCGCAGTCCAACGTGTCGCAGTCGCCGCCGGCCTCGCGTTCTACGTCGGCGCGTTGCCCCAGCGCTACGATGCGCCCCTCGCGTGCGAGGAGGGCGTCGCCCGCGGCGACGGTCTTCTCGGCGAGCGCGGCGCCGCGGCGCGGGCCGCCCGCGGCGGTGAATATCTGGCCGGCGTTATATAACAACAATTCTTTCATACGCTCTTACTTGAGAACGCCCTCCTTGATTATCACTGCGTCTGTGTCGGTTGTGAGGGTGGGCGTGAGGATGACGCCGTCGAGGTGAATCGCGACGTCGTTGTTGCCGCCGAAGCCAACGTTGTTGCCCAAAGCCAGGTGGACCGTTCCGCGGACCTTCTCGTCCTCCAGGACAGCGCCGGTGACCTCGGCCGTCGGGTGGGTCCCGATGCCGATCTCCGCGAGCAAGAAGCCGCCGCGGCCGAACGGCTCGATGAGTTCTCGGAGCGCGCGGGCTTCGGCGCCGCCCTCGAGCGCGGTCGCGACGCCCTCCTCGAAGGTGATGCGTATCGGCTCGGCCAGAAGGCCGATGCCCGCGAAAGAGCCGTCGAAGACGGCGACGCCGGAACTCGCCTCCATCGTTGGACCGGCGCATACTTCGCCCGCGGGAAGGTTCCCGAAAGCGCCGGCTCCGCCCAGGAGGCCGGTATCGGCGGAGAACTTTTGCCCGGCGACGTTTATCGTTATGTCGGTCCCGCGCGGCGACGTTAAGTGGAAGGAGGTGGTGCTTTCCAACTGCGCCGCCAGCCTCTCGGTGGCGGCCGCGACCTCGTCGTAATCTACGTTCATCGTACGCGCCATCATCTCGGGCGTTACACCCGGCATCGAGGCGCCGCGGGCGCCGGCCTCGCTCGCTTCCTTGCGCGCGCGCGTGTGCGAGAGAGAAACGGTAGTCGGGAGGAGCAGCGCGTCGCTCGCGCGCATAAGGGCCGCTATGGGCGCCGGCGGCTCCTCGCCGTTTATGCGCCTCGGCTTCATCACCGCGAGTATCGCTTCGGCATCGGCCGCGGCCGCCGCGGCGGTAAGGGCTTCGCCGACTACGCGCGCGCCGGCGTCCGTTACGACCGTTACCGTTTCGCCCGGGCGGACCGCGAGGCACCCCTCTACGGTGCGCCGCGCCGCCTCTTTTAATTCGCTATTTTCCATAATTTCACCTCCGGCGTCAATTGACGTAGCCGAGGGCACGTAGTTTCTCTTTCGTCGCGGCGTCGAGGGTCGGTGCGCCGGGGAGGGTTGGTTGGGCCGCGAAGTAGGCCGCGACGCGTCGCCCGAGGCCACGGGCGACTTCCGGCTTCGCGGCGATGAGGTTATCCGTTTCGCCCGGGTCGGCGTCGAGGTCGTAGAGCTCCGCGGTGCCGGCGCGGGCGTCGAGGATGAACTTGTAGAGCGGGCCGCCGCGGTGGAACCGCGTTACAACCATTCGGTAGTTAAACTCGCCCTCCCGCGATTCGCCGAAAACGGCTTCGCTCGCGAGAGACACTTTTTCACCGCCCTGCGTTTTTAGGGGTGCGTCCGCCGGCGCGACGTTCTCGAGGAGAAAGCCGTAGAGCGACGCGTTCGATGCCGGCTTAGGCTCGCCGGCGCCCAACATCGTATCTTTATCTATCGGAGGAATGATACCGGGCGGCCCGACGATGATAAGCGGGATATGCATAGAAGGTTCGTAGACGTCTCGGCCGTGGTCGTAGAAGTAGTCGTGCTCGCCGAGGCTCTCGCCGTGGTCGGCCGTCGCTACGATAACGGTATTATCGCGGAGGCCTTTTTTATCGAGGGCGGCGAGCAAGTTGCCGACTTCGGCGTCCATAAACGCCACCTCGCCGTCGTAGCGGCGGACTTGGGCGTCGGTTCCCGCGGGCGCCGCGTCCCGAAACGCCGCGGGTGGCTCGTAC
>CAZJNB010000187.1:0-4670 GCA_964547385.1 uncultured bacterium | reverse complement strand
GGCTTACGGCGAAAGGGATTCTCACCCTTATTATCGTTTACTCATGCCGGCATCTTCACTTCGGCGCGGTCCAGCACACCTCGCGATGCGCCTTCGCCCCGGCCGAACGCTCCCCTACCGCTACGCTCCCGAAGGAGCCATAGCCCGTGACTTCGGCGGTTGGCTTGAGCCCCGCTACATTGTCGGCGCGAAAGAACTTGACCGGTGAGCTATTACGCACTCTTTAAAGGATGGCTGCCTCTAAGCCAACCTTCCGGTTGTCCGAGCTCTCTCACATCCTTTCCCACTTAGCCAACACTTGGGGGCCTTAGTCGGCGGTCTGGGCTGTTTCCCTTTTGACCATGGAGCTTATCCCCCACAGTCTGACTCCCCAGGTGGTGGGCGACGGTATTCGGAGTTTATCTGGGTTTGGTACGGCAAGCCGCCCTAGCCCAACCAGTGCTCTACCCCCGTCGCTTAACCCTGGAGGCTAGCCCTAAAGCTATTTCGGGGAGAACCAGCTATCGCCGGGCTCGATTGGCGTTTCACCTCTACCCACAGCTCATCCCCTCAGTTTTCAACCTAAGTGGGTTCGGGCCTCCACGCGCTTTTACGCGCGCTTCACCCTGGCCATAGGTAGCTCGCCCGGTTTCGGGTCTACCGCCTGTGACTGGTCGCCCTATTAAGACTCGCTTTCGCTACGCCTCCGGCCTCTTGGCCTTAAGCTAACGCCACAGACGAGTAACTCGCCGGCTCATTATGCAAAAGGCACGCAGTCACCGCCGCCGAAGCGACGGCTCCTACAGCTTGTAAGCGTACGGTTTCAGGTGCTATTTCACTCCCCTCAACGGGGTTCTTTTCACCTTTCCCTCACGGTACTAGTTCACTATCGGTCGTCAGCGAGTATTTAGCCTTAGGAGATGGTCCTCCCGAATTCCGACAAGGTTTCTCGGGCCCCGCCGTACTTGGGTGCCCGGGCCAGGAAGCCTCACCGCCTTCGCCTACAGGGCTTTTACCTCCTCTGGCACAGATTTCCATAAGCTTCGGCTAGCAGTGAGGTTTTTTACTTCCCGAGGGTTCCGCCGAACCCTCCGCTCGGGTCCCACGACCCCACCCGCGGCAACGACAGCGGTCTTTAACGCCGCGCGTGGTTTAGGCTGTTCCCTTTTCGCTCGCCGCTACTGGGGGAATCGTTGTTACTTTCTCTTCCTGCGGCTACTGAGATGGTTCAATTCGCCGCGTTCGCCGCGACGCCCTATTTTATTCAGGCGCCGCTCGCCGGGTATGACCCCGGCGGGGTTGCCCCATTCGGAAATCCCCGGATCTATGCCTGCTTAGCGACTCCCCGGGGCTTATCGCAGCCGGCCACGTCCTTCATCGCCTGCTGACGCCAAGGCATCCACCGTACGCCCTTAGTATCTTGACCATAGCATGAGGATGGACAAGATAAGGGTCTTACTTACCCGCGACTATCGTCTTTAGTCGCCGTGGCCTTTCACGTTGCTATGCGGTTGTCAAAGAGCGAAAACACCCGCCCCGAACGCCGGCCCCAACTCACCGGGCCAGCCCGAGGCCAACTACACTTATACCACACGCCGCCGCCGAAGTCAAGCCTTTTTTATCAATATGTAGGGGCGACCGGCCGGTCGCCCGAGGCCCCGGCGCCCTTGTAGGGGCGCGTCGTAGCGGCCCGGGTTGTAGGGGCGCACAGCTGTGCGCCCCTACTCCGCCGCCGAAGGTCCGCCCGCCCGCTACCTCGCGGCCATCTCGATACATTCCTCCGGGCAGACGTCCGCACACAGGCCACAGCCGAAGCAGTCGTCGCGGGCGACGGCGAGGGTGTCGTCCTCTACTTCACGGGCGCCGAAGTAGCAAACCTCGACGCACTCGCCGCAGTGGTTACAGCCGTCCATATCGGTCCGCTCGACGAACTTCCCTTTGTCGCATTCGGAAACCCCCTCTTCCCGGAAGTACCAACAGCAGTCGTCACAACAGAAGCAGATCCCCTGGGTGCGGCTCTTATCGTCCTCGTAGCGGAACGGCCGGGCGACCAGCCGCTTGTCCTCGGCCTCTTTTACGATGCCCAGCGCGAAGTCCCGCTCGACCTCCCTGAAATTCGCGCCGGTGCCGCCCATCTGGGCGTCGAAGAAGAGGCACACGTCCACGCGGGAGCGCCCGCAGCCGTCGCCGCCGGCGCGACAGCCGCAGTCCGATACCCAGAACTTGTCGGCGCCGGCGATGAGCTCTTTCGCCTCCGCCAACGTCGCGACGTAATGAAAATGGGGCTCTTCCTGGCCGCTCATACGTCCCTCCTGAAGTTATTCGAACGATACGCGAAGACCTATAACTTTTCGACCATGTCGACGACGCCCGCGACCGCGAGCGCGAACAGCTCTTCGCCGGCCGCCGCCGACGCGAGCCGCGGCGTCGAGCCGACCGCGCCCTGGGGATAATGTTCGCGGAGGTCCGCGGGCCCCGGCGCCCACGTTATTCGCCCCGGCGCCGTCTTCTCCACGGCGGCGAGGTCCCCCACCAGCTCGGGCCGGAGGTACATCAGGACCGACACCTCCGACGGCGTAACGTGGCTCCCCTCCGCGTCGCCGAAGAGCTCGCCGATGCGCCGCTGGACCGCCGCCGGCTCGTACCAATTACTAACCGCGACGCGGACGCCCTCGTGTTCGTAGGCAACGGCCATCGCCGCGTTTCGGAGCGTCGGGACGTTGCCGCCGTGGCCGTTCACAACGACGACGCGTCGAAAGCCGTGGGTAACGAAGAACGACAACAGCTCGGTCAGCATATGGAGATAACCGGCCGGCATAAGGCTCACCGTCCCGGCGAACGCGGCGTGGTGGAGCGACATCCCGTAGCACAGCGGCGGCGCGCAATAGACGTCCAGCCGTTCCGCCGCCGCCGCCGCGACCGCCTCGGCGATGATGTAGTCTATGCCGGTCGCGACCGCCGGGCCGTGTTGCTCCACCGAGCCGACAGGCAATAACAACCGGTCATCGTCCTCGAGGTATTTCTCGACGTCCGGCCAGAACGCGTGGTCCAAGCGCATAGGCGCACCTCCGTCGCCGCGATACTATCACTTCCCGCCGCCGAAATCCAACGCAAAAGCCGGCGTAACGCCGGCCTTTGCGCCTCGAGCCGAAACGCCGTTATTCCAACTTCTCCCAGACGACGTCGAACGCGGCCTCGGCCGACGAACCCCATATCTCGGGCGCGTACATTAGCGACGCCCGCGCCGGCAGCGCCAAGTGGCGCCCCGGCTGTTCCGCGTGGATGACGTAGGAGACGGTGTGCTCGCCCGCGTCGACCGCGGTGAAGAAGAACGCCATCTTCTCGTCGCGCCGCTCGCGGTGGAAGTTGCCGCCGTACCACTCGTAATAGTAATCGCTCGCGAGCGCGTCCTCGTCCACCTCGAAGCCGGAGGGAAAGTAGTCCTCCAGCATCACGTATTCCATCGGCGCCTCGTTGCGGAACGTTACGTCCACGCGGAAGCGGTCGCCCGGCTCGACGACGTCGCCGATGCCCTCGACGGCCTCGGTCCCGCCCTTCGCGAGGCGGTAATACTTCCGGCTCACGACGAAGCCCTCGTCCACCGGTTGGAGCTCGTCCTCTTGTTTGAAATACGTGAGGAGCGTGGAGTAATAGACCCTCCCGGTCCCGACGACGTCCACGCGGACGGCGTTGGCGCCCGCGCGAATCGCGCCCTCCTTATCGCCCAGATATAGGTGCAGTTTGGCCGCGGCGACGTTTGCGGGCGTAACCGTCAACTCGCCCACCTCGGCGTCGTTCACGAAGACCCGGGCGACGTAGTCCCCCTGCAACTCGCCGGTTACCGCGAGGTAGTCGCTCAGCGCGAAGATAACCGCGGCCGTCTCCTGGGTGCTCCGCCAATAGTTGCCCCGGCGCTTCAGGACCAGCCACCGGACGATACTCTCGATCTTCTCGTCGTCGGCGCCCCGCGTCGCGACGATCGCCCTAAGCGCCGTCGCCGTCGTCTGGATGGGACTGTCCTGCCAGCTGTAATGCCACTCGCCGACGCCGGTGAAGTAGACATAGTCGCCCTGCTGGACCGCAAGCTCCTCCAGCTCGTCCACCACGGTCTGGGCCTCGCCGACGCGGCCCCGTTCCACGAGCGCGAGCGCGAGGAGGGAGCGTTCGTAAGCGTCGTAGTCGCCGCGGCCGCGATACGCCGCGGCGAGGTGTTCGTCGGCCGCGGCGTCGCCCGCCGCCGCCAGGACGTAGAGCATATAGAGACGCGTCGCGCCTTCGTCCTTCCCCACGTCGTCGAGCTGGTCGGCAAGGGACGCCAGCCCTTCGGCGAGAACGTCGTCGTCCACCGCGAAGTCCGCCGCCCGCGCGCGAAGCAAGCCGTAACAGACGTACGCGGTCATAAAGGGATGCGTCGCGTCGTCGGTCCACCACCCCCAGCCGCCGTCGCCGTGCTGGAAGTTGTAGAGCCGCTCCACCCCCGCGGCGACCATCTTCGGCAACTCGCCCTCCAGCTCCTTATTTTCTAAGCCCAACTTCTGGAGCGTCGCGGCGACGTAGACCGTCGGCAGGAAGCGGCTCATCGTCTGCTCGACACAGCCGTAGGGATAGCCGGCGAGGTAGTCGAGCGCGTCCAACATCGTCGCCGCCAGCGACGGCGCAAGCGATACCTCCAAGACCGTAGCGCACGCGAC
>CAZJNB010000186.1:0-4680 GCA_964547385.1 uncultured bacterium | reverse complement strand
ATTCCATCTACGCGCTCGAGGAAGCCGACGGCGAAATGCTCCGCGGCCTTTTCGAGACATACGAAGGGGAGTGCCGGCGGCTGGCGGCGAAGGGACTCGTCTTCCCAGCGCACGACTACCTTTTGAAGTGCTCTCATACGTTTAACCTTCTCGACGCCCGCGGCGTCATCGGCGTCACCGAACGCGCAAGTTACATCGGGCGCGTGCGGGCACTCGCCCGGGGCGTCGCAAGCGCCTGGCTCGCCGAGGCGCCGCCCGAAAAGGCGCCGTCCTCGCAGACCGATGCCGGACAATAAAAAGACAGCGGTAACCAAAGACCTCCTCGTAGAAGTCGGCTGTGAGGAACTCCCGCCCGCGGCCGTCCAGGGCGCACGGGCCCAACTTCCCGGGCTCGCCGGCGCGGCGCTCGCCGCCTACCGGCTCCCCGCGCGAGAAATCGCCGCGTTCGCGACGCCGCGGCGTCTCGTCCTCTTGGCCCGCGGCGTCCCCACACGTCAGAGACCCGAAGTCAAGAAAATCGTCGGGCCGCCCCGTGCCCGCGCGCTCGGCGCGGACGGCGAACTTACCGCCGCGGCCCTCGGCTTTCTTAACAAATGGGGTATCGGGCCGGAGGGGGCCCGCGTCGAGAAGACCGCAAAAGGCGAATACTTCGTGGCCGAAGTCCCCTCGCCTCAGGAGGTCGCGACGGACGTCCTGTCCGACCTCCTCCCGGCGCTTTTATCAGAATTGTCCTTCGCGAAGACTATGCGGTGGCCCCAGAGCAACGTGCCTTTCGCTCGGCCGGTTCGGTGGCTCGTCTGCCTTTTCGGCGGCGCCGTCGTCCCGAGCGCGTTCGCGGGCCTGACTACGGGTGCGACGTCTTTGGGCCACCGAACCATTTCGCCCGGGCCGAAGGACCTGGCGGCGGTCTTTACAAAACGCGGCACCGTAAATCCGGAGGCGTTAAAAAAATTCTACGAGAAGGACCTGGGCGTCGTCATCGACGTAGCCGACCGGCGGGCGGAAGTAATCGCGCAGTTGAAAAACGTCGGCGTGCCGGCGAGTTATTTAGACGAAGCCGATTACCGCATCAAGTCGACGTTTGCGCGGGTTTTGGATGAAGTCGAGGCGCCGTCGCTCGTAACCGATAGTTTCGACGTAAAGTACCTCTGGTTACCCGAACTCGTAATAGAAACCGCTTTGTTAAGTTACCTCCATTTATTCCCTCTAAGAAAAGAAAATGGTGAGTTAAGACCGCGTTTCTTCGCAATATCGAACGCGCGTAAAGAAGCCCTCCCGAATTTCCAAGCCGGGATCGCAAAAGTAATAAGGGCGCGATTAGCAGACGCGGAATACTTCTGGCGAGAAGACCTCAAGACGCCCCTCGACGATATGGCCCGGGCGCTGGAGGGCGTCCTCTTCGCCGAGGGCGCCGGCACGCTGGCGGATAAAACCGCTCGCCTCGTGGAAGTCGCCGCGGCCTTGGCCGACGAGATGAGCCTATCCGCCGTAGAAAAGAAGCATCTCGTGCGGGCGGCGGCGCTGTCTAAGGCCGACCTTACGTCGCAGATGGTACGCGAGAAGGAGTTCGCCCATCTCCAGGGGGCGATGGGCCGGCTCTACGCGGCGCAGGCCGGGGAGGCGCCCGCGGTGGCCGCCGCTATCGGGGAGCACTACCGCCCCGTCGGCGCCGACGACGCCCTTCCCGAAACGAAACTCGGGCGAGCCCTCTCACTCGCGGACCGCCTCGATACGCTCGTAACGCTCTTCGCCGCCGGCTACAAACCCACCGGCGCCAAAGACCCCTTCGCCCTTCGGCGCGCCGCCATCGGCTTGTGCCGCCTTCTTCTTGAAAACGGCGATGGCTTTTTCGGCCGTTTGGCGATAGAAAACGTCGTCGCTCGGGCCGCGGCGGCCGGCGGCGTTTCCGGCGACGCCGGTACCGACGAAGAGGTCACGAAGTTCATTTACGCTCGCCTCGCCCACATCTTCCTCGACCGCGGCTTTCGCGACGATATGGTCAACGCCGTCGTCTATCCCGCGCCGGAAGTCGCCGCGCCCCTCACGTCAGCCGCCGACAAACTGCGACGGCTGGAAGCGCTTAGGGATTTTTACGAGCGGCGCGACGAATATATCCCCCTCGCGATCGCGTTCAAACGGCCGATCAATATATTAAGACAAGCCCGTGAAAAAGGATTCGGCAAACAAGAACGGCTCGACGAGAAGTTGTTAGTTGAGGAAGAAGAGCGCCGCCTCTACCGCGCATATCGCGAAGTCGAGCCCGAAGTCCGCGGCGCAATAGCCCGGGCCGACTATGCCGCCGCCCTCGGGCTGTTGGCGAAGCTCCGCCCCGCGGTGGACGCGTTCTTCGACGAAGTGATGGTGTTGTGCGAGGAGGAGGACCTTCGGGAGAACCGCCTCGCGTTGATGCAACTGCTCGCCGAGATGTTCCTGTCTTTCGCCGACTTCACCCGCCTGCGGGGCGAGGAAGAATACGAGTAACGTCGCCCGCGTCACTTCGGCCGCGGGCGGACGATAGGGGCGTACCGAATCTGATGGTTATCGTCCGGCGGTTACCTTCGTGGGGGTTGATACTACGGGGCGCGGGTTACGGCGTCGTGATCGTTACCCTCGGGGCCCTGAGCCTATGGGCGTATTATAAACATCGGGCGCAGGCCGGGCCGGTTACCGCGGCGCCGCCCCGGGCCGCGGCGGCGGCGACGCCCGCCGGCTTCGACCGCCGCCGCGTCTTCGCCCTCGAGCAAGAGCTCCTCGCCCCGCCGGCGTTCCCCTGGAGCCTCGCCGCCCTATCCCACCTCCCCCGGGCCGAGGTGCGGTCGCTCCGCATCACCCGGTTCCCCGAAGAAACTGACCTCCCCCCCGACCTCGCCGCGCTTCTTGCGGATGAGCTCACGCGCCAAGCCCGTACTTTTGCCCGTCCCTTCACCCTCCCAAGTTCGCCGCCCTATCTGGTGGTGCCCCTCGCGTTCGAGGTCGAATTCGATTTGGACGACGACGGCCGGACGGCGGTGGCGGCGGTGAGCGGCGCCCCCGGCGACCTGAACAGGGCCTTCGCCGAGGCCGCTACCGCTTTCGTATTTCCGCCCGCCGCGGCGCACGTCGCCTTCGCCGCTACCGTTACGCTTACACCCTATCATTATAATCGCCTTTCCGCGTCACGGCGTGGCCGGCGGCTCTCCGCCGAAGACTATCGGCTCCTCTTCCGAAGTCTCCAGTTCAACTCGTATCCCGTCTACGACGCTATCGCGGCCGTCGAGCCGGAACTGTTGTCCGCGTCGCACGAGACCCGGGTAACGTTCTTTATAGCACCGGACGGCCATCCGCAAGGCGTAGCCTTCGAGCCGCCTTTGGCCGACGGCGCGGCCGACGTCATTGGCGCGGCGCTCGCCGAGCTCTATCTACCCGCAGAGCTTGCGGGTGCTAAGGTGGAGTTTCTATTAAGCAATTGAGAAAGGCCGCCGCCGACATCCGGCGCCCGCCGGGGCCTTCGGCGTGGCGCTTTTTAACCATCGCCTTTTCGACGTCGGCGTGGCTCGTGGCCTCCTGCGGGCCGTGCGGCCGGCCGCCAGATGAAGGCCCGGCTACGCCGCCGACCGCAGAAGCTCCCGGGCCCCTCACCGTCTCGACATCGCAAGCGGAATATTTGCGTTACGACATCGTACGCGTCCGCGTGACAGCCGACCCGAAAGAGCTCGGCGCGGTGAGGGCGGAAGACTTGGCCGGCACTATAACCCGGCGCGGCGCGGTGGTGCCGACGGTGGGCGGCGTACGGGAATTACGCTTCCGGGAACGAGGCCCCGGCGTGTTCGAAGCCCGGTGGCCCGTTCCGTGGAACCCGCCCCAGGGGGAATACCGCGCCGAGGTGCGAGCAGAGACGCCCTCGGGCCGTTACGCCGCGAGCGCGGCGTTCACGATTACGGCTCGGCGGCCGAAGCGGCCCGCAAAGGCCTTGTGCGTGGTAACGCTGGAGTCGGACGGCCGGTGGGACCGCCTGGCCGTAGCGTCGCCCGGGCCGAACCGCGATTGGCGCGCACTTGTGGATTGGGCGGAGTTTATGGGCGCCGACGCGTTTTTCTCCCTCGTCGGCATCACCAAAGAGATGTACGCGCCGACGATGGAGAAGCCGTGGTATCCCTATAACCTCCGCTTTGCGGCGAAGCTCGCGGAAGAATGCCACCGCCGGGGGATAAAGTTCGGCGGCTGGATCGGCGCCTTCTTGCCCTACGGCAAGACCCAGGTGCCGCTCCCCTACAAGTTCTCCCGCAACCTCGTGGAGGGGGAGTTCTACTACACCCTTCACATCTCGCTCGCGGACGAGCGCCGCCGCCGCCAGGTCGTGGAGCTCGCGCGCACCCTGCAGAACGACGACCATTACGACTTCATCGGCTTGGACTACATCCGCACCGGCTTCGGCGGTTACGAGCTGGTGGATGAGTTTATAGCCGACTTTGCCCTCGAGGTCCCGGGCGACTGGCCCGAGCGCTCGCTCGAGGGGCGGATGTGGTGGCTCGTGGGGAAACTGCGCGGCGGCGATAAGCTGATGAAAGAGAGGTGGCAGTGGTGGCGGGCGCGCCGTGTCGCGCTGACGGTCAAGAAGATTAAAGAGGAGGCCGGCATCACCAAGCCGCTGTTCGTGTTCGTCCTCGGGTGGGAGATGGGTCACCAGCACGGCCAAGACAT
>CAZJNB010000185.1:0-4714 GCA_964547385.1 uncultured bacterium | reverse complement strand
AGTTGGGATAATTGTAGAGCTGCTCCCACGCGGCCATGAAGTTGTACTGCGAACCCAGGCTGAAATATACATCAAGGTCGTTCCAATCGGCGCCGGTATTCGCGCGGTATTCCGGGCCCCACATTATCGAGCCCGGGGAGCCGCCGGAGAACGCGTAGATACCGATACGGCCACCTTCGTAGGTGCTGTTGGGCCAGTTGGGGTAGGTGTTGAAGCGGATCATGTCGACGTAATTATAGGTGTTTACCGTGGCTACGTCGAACTCCTGGCAAAGCCACGAGTCCGCGCCGGTATACCAGGCCCAACCGCTCGAGCGGGCATCGTTGTCCCACTTGAGCTCCATCGTGGCGTCGGTTCCGGGCCTGGCTACCGTCGGCGGGCCGGTAGGCGCTACCGTCGTGCCGTTATACTCCACCGCTACGTCCGCGGCCCATGCGCCCGCGACGACCAAAGCCGCTAATGCTACTAACGCAAAATACTTCATACGGTGAACCTCCATTCAAAGTTGGCGTTAACAATAAGCTAACGCGGTTTTAAGCCTATGTCCCCGAGCCCGGAAGGCTCCGGAACTCTTACATCTAACAGTTTACCATACCACCCGCCTGGCTGTCAAGGGAAAAATGAGCGTCCTTTCGCGCCGGCGTACGCCGCTACCTCCCCCTTAATAATACAGGGCTTTAACGCGACCCAGGCTCGCCGATGCGACCCCGGGATTCTGCTCGTCGTCCACGACGACGCGGAGCATAAGGTTCCGGTAGGGGTCCACGCTCGTGTGTAGTGCGGCCCACTCGCCCTCGTAGTATAACCACGAGTGCCCCTGGAACGTGGCGTTGTCGTCTAAGGCAAACGGGTCGCAATTGGGGTAGTTGTAATATTGTTCGAACGCCGGGACAAAGGCCCGCACGCCGCCGGGCAATACCCAGTTCACGTCGAAGGGGTTCCAGCCGTAGGTACCCGACGTCCCCTTCCCCCACGCCGGGCCCCAGAGCAGCGAGCCGGGCGCGCCGCCGGCGAACTTATATATCGCCAGCCGCCAGCCGTCCCATTGGCCGTTGGGCCACGCCGGCGTCGAATATAACCACACCCGCTTGACGCCGGCGTACGTCCGGACCGTCGAAATATCGAAGTCGTTGCCCACCCAAACGCCGGCGCCGGTATACCAGGCGATGAAGTATTTCGGCGTCCCGCTATCCCACTTTAGGACGCGGCTGCCGTCGAGGTCCGGCGTGGTAACCGCTCGCGGTCGCGCGGCCACCGCAACGTCGTCCAAGGCGTCGGCCGCGACGGCGCCGAAGAGAGCCACCCACGCCGCGAGCGCGAGCTCAGCCGTTAAAGCCGTCGGGCCCCTCATCCTGCTTCCTCTTGATACTTCGCTTCCAGCGGACGCCGTCGGGGGTGTCCTCGAGGACGATGCCGAAGGCGGCGAGCTTCGCCCGCAGAGCGTCGGCCTTCTCGTAGTCGCCGGCGCGCCGGGCCGCCTCGCGCGCCGCGATAAGCCCTTCGACTTCGTCCCCCGGCGCCGCCGCCGCGGGCGCACACACGTCCAAGACCTCGTCGAAGGACGCGAACGCGGCGAGAAGCGCGTCCCGGCCCGCGGCCGAGAGCTCTCGCCGGTCCATCGCCCGGTGGCCGTCGGTTATTAAATTAAAGACGGCGGCCAGCGCGTCGGCGATGGCCAGGTCTTCGTCCAGCGCCCGCTCGAAGGCCGCTCGCGCCCGGGCGACCTCTTTCGATAAATCGTTATCGCCGGCGCCGTCGTACTCCTGGACGCGGCGGTAGAAATCCTGAAGCCGCGTTACGGCTTCCGCCGCCGCGGCGAGCCCTTCCCACGTCATATTTAACTGCCGGCGGTAGTGCGTCGCGAGGAGGAGGTAGCGGAGCGCGACCGCGTCGTAACCCTTCGCCAATAGCTCGCGAAGGGTAAAGTAGTTCCCCAGCGACTTCGACATCTTCCGGCCCTCGACGATGAGGTGGGCCGAGTGAAGCCAGCAGCGAACGAAGGGTTTGCCGGTGGCGCCCTCGCTCTGGGCGATCTCGTTCTCGTGGTGCGGGAAGATATTATCCACGCCGCCGGTATGGATGTCGAAGGATTCGCCGAGGTATTTCATCGACATCGCCGAGCATTCGATGTGCCAGCCGGGCCGGCCCGGGCCCCAGGGCGAGTCCCACGCCGGCTCGTCCTCTCGCGTCGCCTTCCACAGGGCGAAATCCCGCGCCTCCTCCTTGGCGTATTCGTCCACATCTACGCGCGCGCCCGGGCGAAGGGCGCCGAGGTCCATCCCGGAGAGCTTGCCGTATGAGCCGAACGTCGCGATGCGATAATAGACGGAGCCGTCGGCGACGTACGTATGGCCCTGCGCCTCGAGCCTCTTGATAAGCTCAATCATCTCGGCGACGTGCGCGGTGGCGCGAGGATAGTGCTCCGCCCGTTGGATGCGAAGCGTAGCTACGTCCTCGAAGAAGGCGTCGATATACGGGCGGGTGAATTCGTCGAGGGAGACGCCGGCGTCGCGGGCGCCGTGGATGGTCTTGTCGTCCACGTCCGTCAAGTTCATCACCTGGACGATGCCCCACCCCTTCCACCTCAACCACCGCCGGAGGAGGTCCTCGAAGATATACGTCCGGTAGTTGCCGATGTGGGCGAAGCCGTAGACCGTCGGGCCGCAAGTGTACATCCGGACCCGGCCTTCCTCGAGCGGCTCGAAAGGCTCGAGCCGCCGGCTGAGGGTATTATAGAATCTTGTCGCCATTCTTCTACGGCGCCCGGGCGCCGCCGAAATATAACAGAAGGCCCGCGGGAAATCAAAATAAAACGGCCGCCGTCCGTCCTAAGCGACAGCGCCGCCCTTCAATACGGCCCACCGTACTCTCCGGCTCCATTTAAGACGCCGTTCCCGATACGTTCTTGTTCCGCCGCCTTCGCGTTAGCGTTTGACGCCGGCCGCGATATTTCATATAATAACGCCAATATTAGGTTCCCCGATAGCGGCGCTAACGAACAAGCGGCGGCAACTATGGCCAAAAAGAAGATAGAGGTTCCGGTGGATAAAGGCGGCGGCGACGGCTCGGCGGAAGACCGCATCGCGGCGCTCGAGGAACGGCTGGCGGCGGCGGAGGCGGAGGCGGCCGCGGCCCGGGAAGAGATGCTCCGCCGGGCCGCCGATTTGGAGAACGCCCGCAAGAGGTTGACGCGGGAACACGAGCGGCGGTGTGCCGCCGCGGCGCGCAGCGTAATCGAACGGCTCCTGCCGGTCCTCGCGGACCTGACGCGGGCCATCGACGCCGCCGACGCCGACGACGCCGTTCCCCAACACTACGTCGACGCCATCCGGATGTTGGACCGGAAGATATACGACGTATTGAAGGCCGAGGGGTTGGAGGTCGTTGCCGTCGCGCGCGGGGACCCGTTCGACCCCGAAGTCCACGAGGCCGTTATAACGAGCTGTGACGCTACCCTCGAAGCCAATACCGTCGTTACCGCCCTCGAGCCGGCATATAAATTCCAGGGCGTTCTCCTCAAGCCTGCAAAGGTGGAGGTATGCGTCGGCGCGCCGGCCGACGACGGCGACGCGTCCGCGGCGTAGGCCGGCGGCTATCAATAATATGGCGGCGAGCAAAGATTTCTACGCGGTCCTGGGCGTCGGCGAGAACGCGTCGGCGAAGGACATCAAAAAGGCCTACCGCCGCCTCGCGATGAAGTATCATCCGGACCGGAACGACGAAGCCGGCGCCGCGGAGAAGTTCAAAGACGTCAACGAGGCCTACCAGACCCTAGGCGACGCCAAAAAGCGCAAAGAATACGATATGCTCCGGAAATACGGCGCCTTCGCCGGCGCCGGCCCGGCGGGCGCGGGCGGCTTCGACTTCTCCAAATACGCCGGCCCGGGCGCCGGCAAGAACTTCTCGTTCGACGCGGGCAATTTGGGCGGCGTCGGCGGCCTGGGCGACCTCTTCGACCAGCTCTTTCGTCGTTCCTCCTCGGGCGGCCGGCGCGCCGAGGAGCCGGCGGCCGATATCGAGATGACCATCGAAGTCCCCTTCTCGACCGCGGCGAAGGGCGGCGCCGCGAAGATTAATCTCGGCCGCGGCGAGCCCTGCCTGAAATGCGCCGGGACCGGCGCCGCGCCCGGGACTTCACCCAAGAAATGCCCTCAGTGCGACGGCCGGGGAACCGTTACGGTGGGGTTGGGCCAATTCGGCGTTACGCGCGCTTGCCCGACGTGCGCGGGCAAAGGGACCGTCATCGAGAAGCCCTGCCCGGCGTGTAAGGGCGCGGGCGTCCGCCGTGTTAAACGGCCGTTAAAGGTCCGCATTCCCGCGGGCATCGCCGACGGCGGCGTAATCCGCGTTAAAGGGGAGGGGAAAGTGGCCGCCGGCGGCCGGCGCGGCGACCTCTACGTTACCGTGCGGGTGAAGAAGGACCGCCGCTTCCGGCGCGACGGCCTCGATACCTACGGCCGCCTGGAGCTCAACCTCGCGGAAGCCCTCTTGGGAACGAAGAAGCAGGTGGAGACGACCCAGGGGAAGGTCAACCTGAAGGTCCCGGCGGGGATCGAGGCCGGAAAAAAAATACGAATAAAGAAGAAGGGCATCCGCGACGAGCGGACCGGCCGCGTCGGCGACCATTACGTCGAAGTAAAAGTGAAACTGCCCAAGAAAATGAACCGCAAGCAACGCGAACTCTTCGAGCAGTTCGCCGCGGCGTTGGGCCTGG
>CAZJNB010000184.1:0-4715 GCA_964547385.1 uncultured bacterium | reverse complement strand
CGAGGACGTCCTCATAAATTTCCGCCTTCATACATATCCTCCTTCAATAAAAAAACCCCTCGTTCCGAGAACGAGGGGCCGGGGCGCGCCGTTATACGTAGCGGCCTACGCCGCCGGCGCCCGAGCCCCGCCGCGACAGCAACACGCCGCGTCCAAGGTAACGCCGTCCAGCCGATGAGCCGTTAGATAATCGCCGTTCACGGGGGGCATTCTAAAACAATTACGGAAAAAGTCAAGAAAAAAACGCCGCCTCGGGCCGGGCCGGCTTCGATTATACGTTCTAAGTAGGCCGCACAGCTGTGCGCCCCTACGAAAAACCAGCTACATTTCAAAGGCCGCCCGCGGAAGCGGACGGTATTAATGAACGCGCGCCGACGGGTAACTTCAGCTGGGTTTATGGAGAGGTAAAGTGAACGTGAAGCGGCTGCCGTGTTCGCCGTCGCTCTCGACGTCGATCTCGCCGCCGTGCGCCTCGACCACCATCTTGCAGAACGTAAGGCCGAGGCCGGTCCCCTTCTTCACGCCGCTCTTTTTCAGCTCCACCTGGCGGAACTTCTCGAAGATAACTTCCTGGAACTCTCGGGGAATCCCCGGGCCGTTGTCGGTGACGCGGGCGACGGCGCACCCTCGCTTCTCGTCTCTTTTCAGATTGACGACGACCCTACCGGTCCCTTCGGGGACGAAGTTAAGAGCGTTTCCGAGTAAGTTGGAGATTACCCTTTCGATCCGCCGTTCGTCGGCGTTAACGACAATCGGCCCGCCCCAAAACCGCCGCGTAATCTCTTTACGTTCCTTGGCCGCGGCCGGGCGAAAATAGTCTATAACGGCGCGGAGCTGTTCTTCCAACGCGTACGACTTCTTATCCAGAGATATCCCGGCGTCGGCGGCGCGCGCGATGTCGAGCAACTCATCGCTCAGCTGAAAGAGCTCGTCGTTGCGCTCAGCGACGTGAGAGAGGGCATCCTGTTGGTCCTTGCTGAGGGCGCCGAGGGTGCCGTCGCGGACCAATTCCAACCAGGCGAAAACCGTCGCCGCGATGTTCTTTATATCGTGGACGACCAGGTCCGTCAATGTATCGTTGGCCCGCTGGAGCTCCCGTAATTCCTCCTCGGCCTCCTTCATCTCGGTGATATCGGTCGCCGAACTTATAAAACGTTGGACGGCGCCGTCCTCATCAGCGAGCGGGATTAGGCGCACCATATAATACCTGAGATTAGAGCCTTCGCCGTATGGAATATCGTAATGGCACGGCTTTCCGGCTTTCGCCGTTTCGTAGGCCTCTTCTATTTTCTCGAATTGCGCCGGCGTCACGATATCGGCGACGCGTTTGCCGATGAAATACTCTCGGTCCTTTCCTATTACGCGGGCGAAAGTATCGTTGACCTGTTCGCAGTATAACGCGCCGTCCTCGCGGACGCCCACCGACCAGAGCAAAACGCCCGCGTTATCGAGCACCGCTTGAAGGTCCGCGACCGCGGACGCGGCCCGCCGCCAGAACATAACGTCGGCGTCATCCTGGCGAACCTGTAGCTGGCGAAGCGCCGCGGCGAACCTACTCTCACGTTGCTCTCTCAATACATCAGAACGGACCAACTGTTCAACATCAACGAGCACGCCGTCGAGATAAATAATATTCCCTTCGCGTCCTATAACCGCGCGTGCGGCCAGCGACCCCCAGAAAACGGTCCCGTCCGCCCGTCTAAGCCGCACGCGGTGGTCGCTAACGACGCGCCGCAAACTTATGCTCTCCGCAAAAGCCCGATAATCGTCCGCCGTAACGCAAAATTCCGCAAAGCGGCGCTCCCCGCCCGCGCCGGAGTCGTAACCCAATATCGCCGCGAACGCCGGATTTACCGAGAGTAAGCGCCCGCCCGAAGTTAGCGTCGCCCGGAATATGCCCACCGGGATATTCTGTTGGAGGGAGCGATACCACGTCGCCGCTTCCTCCAACGCCCGGTTCTTCTTAACCCGCGCCGGCTTTACGAAGGCGTCGTACGCCGCTTCTATCCTATCAAAAAACGCCGCTAAGGTCTCTCGCGCGCGCCCTATCACTCACCCTCCGCTATAAGGGGCATCTTCCACTTCCTACGCCGGGAACGCGTTGCCGTCGCGTAACACGGTCCCGGCGATGCGCCGCCGCCGGCATCTAAAAAAGCCTGCTCCCAAAAAAGCCGGCCCGGTTCTCCCCGCATAAATCGCCGCCGCGTTCACCTTAGCTCGGGTTCTACTTCCGCGATATACCGTTTCGCCTTCGCGTTGGCCGGCTCGAGCGCCGACGCCTTCCGCCAGACGCTCAGCGCCGCCGCTACCGAGCCCTTCGAGTAGAACTCGAGCCCTTGGTAGAGCAAGGCCTCGACCAATTTGCCGCGCGCCGCGCCGTACGTCGGGTATTCTCTGACGACGTCCGCGAGGACCGTTATCGCCTGGACGAGCGAGCCCCGGCCCAAGAACGCTCGGCCCTGGCGGTAACGGGCGACAACCTCGCCGGGAATCGCCGGCGGCGGTTCCGCCGGTTCCTCTTCCACCGGCTTGCCGGCGGCGGCGATAGCCTTCGCGAGTCGCGCCCGCGCGTCGGCGAGGAGTTTGCTTGCGCCCTCGTGGTCCGGGTAGGCCGCGAGTATCTCTTTGGAGAGTTTGATAGCCTGACGATACGCGCCCCGGCGCGCCGCGTCCTCGCCGGCCTTGTATTTCTCCGCGATACGTTTCTCCTCGGCCCGCCGGGCTTCCTCCTCACGCTCCAACTGGTCTACGCGCGATAGGTATTCGGTCGCGAGGAAGTCGCCCGGGACGAGCATAAGTGCCTCCTCGCACGCCGCCCGGGCCTCGGACCAATGCTGTTCTCGCAAGAACTCGTCGCTTTTCGCAAGCCGAACGTAATAGCGCGCCTTGACGTCGTATTCGTGCGCAACGACGTTATCCTCATCGTATTTCAGCACCGACGCGAAGCGGTCCGCGGCCCGCCCATAGTTCCCGGCGTCGTAATACGCCAACCCCTCGGCCAGCAACTCTTCCAGCTGGCGGCGTCGGTCCTCGCGCTGGCGGACGTCCCGGCCCGGGTTCACCGAGAACGAAAAGTAGTGGTAATTACCGAGCTCCTGGCTCAGGTAACTGTAGTCGAACGAGAACAGGTTCGTATTATAGCCGAAGCCCGCGGTCGGCCGCGTCCCGACAGCGCCGCCTCGCACCGCGAACGCGGACGAAACGAGGAACTCCGCGCCGAAACCGACCGTTACCGGCTTCTCTACCGGCGCTGACAACGCCAGCGTCAAACGATGGTTCCCGAAGTATCGCGCCCACGAAACTCCGCCGTTCACGCGGACCGGTTCGCGATATTTGAAGTAGAGCTCTCTTTGGCTCGCGAGGAGATTTTGGACGTTAACGCCCACGGCGGTATTGCCGGTGAAGAGGTCGGGCGTATTTACGTAGACGCCCGCGTCCGCGCCGAGCGTATCCTGGCTGTCCTCGGGCCGGGTGCGGTAGCGGTCGTAGTTGAACGCGCCGCCTACCGCAAGCCACCGCGCGGCCTTAACGCCGTAGCCAACGGCCAACCGGTCCTCGTGGTAGGCGTATTCGCCCAAATATTGACCGTTGGCGTCCCACCGCTCGACGCTGGCGACGCGGACGACGCCGACGCCGGCGGCCACCGTCCCATATTCGCCGAGGGGATACGCGCCGCCGACTATTTCCGAAGTAGCGCCGGGCGTCGCGTGGTCCTTATGGGAAAAGCCGAATTGAACTGCGGGAAGGGTAACCAGGACCGCCGGGTTCGTCCCGATAGCATAGAAGCCTGCGGCTACGGTCGGGCCCCGCGCCAAAGCCTCGGCCCGGGCGTCCGCAAAAGACAACCGGCTCGCGCCGCCGGCGCCGGCCGCAAGAGAACAGGCGCCGAGAAACGTTAGCGATAGCCACTTCACGCTATGCGACATAAGCCCCCGGAGTTAAACGAATAAGACGGCGTTCACTTGTTCGCGATGGATACGAACGTCTCCCGGTAAAACTTCCCCTGCATGCGGACTTCCAGGACGAGCGTATACGGCCCGGGGCCAACTTCGCGACCGCCCGCGTCGATCCCGTCCCACGTAAGCCCGCCGAAAGGGCCCCCCGCGCGGTGGCGTTCGTCCGCGAGAAGGGTGCGGACCAAGTTCCCTTCGAAACTATAGACGTAGATAGATACGGTCCCGCCCTGGGGGAGCCAATACTCAATATTCGCCTCGTTGAAGCCGATGATGAAGGGGTTCGGGTAGGCGTGAAAGCCGAAGTCCTCGTCGTCGTCTTGGGCCGCGGGCGCCGCTGGGAACGCGGCCGTGAATAGCAACGCCAACAGCGTAACGCGGAAAAAGGAATATCTCCTACCCATACCCCGTATCCTATCACAACGGGCCGTGTTTTTCAATCGTTTCCTCCTGGCGGCAACGTTCCTTCTTGCGGTGACGCCCATAGCTCGTCCCCCCCCTACATCGTCCGGCAGGTTGGACCTTCTTGTCCGACCGCCCGGATAGGAACCGGCAAAAATGCCCGTCCTACTGCCCTGATAGGAACAGCGCGACGGCGCCGGGGCCTAAACTCCCCCCCCGGAGCTACGGCAACCCTACGACGTTCCCCTCCGCATCCACGTCGAGCTTGAGGGCCGCGGGCGCCTTGGGGAGACCGGGCAGCCGGATGATATCGCTGGTGGCTGGGACCCGTAACTCTGTGCCCGCCCCAACCCCGACCCC
>CAZJNB010000183.1:0-4788 GCA_964547385.1 uncultured bacterium | reverse complement strand
GGGGGACGCCGATCGTCGCGACGGCGGCGGGCGTCGTTACCGCCGCCGGTCTCGAGGAGCCTATGGGCTTGACCGTCGAGATCGACCACGGCGGCGGCTTCGTTACGCGCTACGCGCATAATATGCGCAACGTCGTCGTCGCCGGCCAGCGTGTCAAACGGGGCCAGATAATCGCCTATATGGGCAGTACCGGGCTATCCAGTTGTACCCACGTCCACTACGAAGTAGTCGCCGACGGCGTTCCGGTCAACCCGCGTTACTTCATCCTCCGGGAGACGCCGCTCGTTACGCGGGCGGCGAAGAGTAAAGGCCATACGCAAAAGTAAAAAAGCCGGCCTGCGCGGTCGGCTTTTTTCTTGTTCGGCGAGTGGCGCCGTGGCCGCGCCCGGCTACTGGGGCGCTCCCTCGGCGGACGCCGGCCCTTGGGTGAACGCCTCCACCGTCTCCTCGAACATCGTCAACCTGGTAATTTTAACCTGGGCCTCTTTCGCTTCGGCCGTGTCCGGGTATTTCGCGATGACTTCGCGGTAGGCGGCCACCGCGCGGTCGGCGTCATCCTTCAGTTGGTAGGCGTCGCCGAGGTAGAGCTGGCACTTCCGGGCTTCGGCCGTATCGCCAAAGTTCGCGATGACGGCGCTGAATCGTGCGATGGCGTCGTCCGGCCGCCGTCCCACTAAATCCGCGAAGCCCAGTTGGGTGAGGGCGGCGGGGACGAAGCCGGTAGCGTTTTCCGGGTCTCGGGCGATGATTTTATCGAAGCGGCGTCGGGCCTTACCCGGGCGCCCGGTCTCGGCGTACATCTTCCCCAGCTCATATGCCAGCGTCAGGTCGTCAGGGTTGGCTTTCTCCCGCGCGAGCATTTCTTTTACGGTCTCGAGGCGCCCCGCCAAGACGTCGTCGAGTAACTTGACGAACGCCGCCGGCGGAACGACGCCTACCAGCCTCTTAACTTCACTGCCGTCGGGGTTATAGAATATAGTCGTCGGGAACGCGGTTACGTTGTAGGCGGCGGGCGTCTCTTCGTCCGCGTCGGCGTCGATTTTGACGGTAACGAAGCCGCGCAGTTTTTCCGCCACCGTGGCGTTGGCCAGCGTATCGTCCTCGAACTGTTCCGTCATCTTGCACCAATCGGCGGTGTAATACACCAAGAGCGGCTTTCCGTCCTCGGTCGCGCGTTCCTTTCCCTCGTCCATCGTCGCGAGCCAGACGACGCCCTCTTTCTTCTTGGGCCTACAGGCGCTTCCCAGGAGAGCGACGCCGGCCAGAAACAGTATACTCGCTCGTTGCCACCGTCTCATTTATTACTCCTTCTTCCGCCATAGGAACGATAACGTCGCGCCGATTAAACCCGAGGCCGTCAAGACGACGGCGAGCACGAAATATCCCGAGGCGATATTAACGCCGTAGCGGTTGTGGTAGCGGCTCGCGAACCACAGTATGGCCAAGCCCGTCAAGACCGCGGCGGCACAGAAGCCGAGGCGTTGGTAGAACGCGCCCCGTCGAAGATGCCGGCTCAACGCCGGATTGTGATACCGGCGAGCGCGCCGGACCATCTCACGCCGCTCCTTGACGGTGCTGTTGTATATCCACAGGACCGCGAGCGCGCCGCCTACCGCGGCGAGGCCGTATGTTAATATATCCACCGCGTTGAACAGCTCCATCGTGTTATAATATTAGCGTCGCGCGGGCAAAAGTCAAGTAGGAAAGGGAGCGCGGGCGTGGATGAGTTGACAGTAAAAGTCCTTCTGGCCGAAGTGGAGACAGAGACCTGCGGCGGCCGCGTCGTAGGCATATCGGGCGCGTCCGCCGCCGTTACCGAGCTCGCCCTCGAATTTCCCTCGGGCCGGCGGGAAACGTTGTGCCTATCGCCCGGTGAGGGTGGCGCGTTCTTCGTCGCCGGCCGGCCTACGGGGCGTGCGGGTCGGCGCGTTGGCGGCGAATGCGGCGAGCTTGTGGGCGCCAACCTTATCGCCGGCCGTCAGTGGCTCGATGACCGCGTCGTCGTTTTCGACTTCTTGACGAACGCTGGCCGGAAGCAACTCGTTTTAGAATTATTCGGCCGGGCCGGGGGCTTGTTCCTTACGGACGGCGCGGCCGTCGTCCGGCTTGGCGGGCGGAAGTTGGACCCCGGCGCCGAGTATACTTTTCCCCCTGACCGCCGTCGGCGTTCCCCGGCGCCCGCGACCGCGGAGGAAATGGAGCCTTACTTAGCCGTTGGCGGGGAGCGCGCCCTCGTCGCGGCGTTCGCGTATATGTCGCCGCTCGCCGCGGCGGCGATATTGGCGGGGGGAGACGCCGGGGCCGCGGCCCGTCGCTTCGCCGTCTTCGCCCGGGCCGTCGCCGGCGACGTGCTCGAGCCGGTCGCGGTCCGGCGCCCGGCGGACAAGTGGCGCCCTTTCCCCTGCGACATATTCGACGGCTTAGCCATCGACGAAGTCCGGCGGTTCCCCCGCGCGAACGACGCCGTCGCGTTCGCTTATTACGAGAACCGGCGGGCGGCCGTTTTTACCGCGGCCCAACGGCGGTTGAGGGGGCGCTTCCGGGCCGCCGTCCGGCGCCTCGAGCGCCAGCGGCTCGCGCTCGCGGCCTTGCGGGAAGACTACGGCCGCGGCGAGGAATACCGCCGTATGGGCGAGGCGTTGAAGTATAAATTGGCCGCGGTAAAGAGAGGGCATACTATGGTGTGCCTCGCGGACCCCTACGGCGGCGAGGATGTCGTCGTCGAGCTCGAGCCGGCGCTCTCGCCGCGCGAGAACGTCGCGCGGTTGTTCTCGCTTTACCGAAAAGCGAAGAGAGGGAGGGGCGCGGTCGCGGCGCGGCTGGAGACGGTAGACGAAGAGTTGGCGGCGGCGACGGCGAAACTCGCCGCGGTGGAGCGAGCGAGGACGTTGGAAGACTTGGGCCCGTGGCTGGACGCGGGCGACGAGGCCGGCACCAGTCGCCGGGGCCGGCGGCCCGTCGCGGTTCCCGGGCGGCGCTACCTCTCCTCCGACGGCCTCCTTATAATCCTCGGGCGGAACGCGCGCGAGAACGACGAGCTCACGTTCCGTTACGCCCGCCCCCACGACCTCTGGCTCCACGCGCAACAGGCGCATGGCTCCCACGTCGTCGTCCGCCGCGCCGATAAAAAGACGCCCGTTCCGTCGCGGACCGTTCAGGAGGCGGCGGCGTTGGCCGCGGCCCGCTCCGGCGCCCGCCACGCGGCGTTCGTCCCCGTAGTCGTTGTGGAGCGGCGCCACGTCCGCCGCGTTCGCGGCTCGGCGGGCCGCGTTACGTTCCGGGGCGAAAAAGTCCTATTCGTGGAACCGTCCGAAAAGCTGAAGGCCGCGCCGGCGCCGGAGCCGGCGTTATAGGGAGCCGGCCGCGGCGGCGGCTACATCTGGGAAGGGGCGCGTACGCCCAGGAGGGCGAGCGCGTTTTTTTCGGTTTGGCCGACGGCGCGCGCTAACGCGAGGCGGGCCTGGGCTTGCGCCGCGCTCGGCGCCTGGAGGATACGGTGGCGCTGGTAGTAGTTGTGGAACAGCGCCGCGAGCTCGCTCGCGTAGGCGGCAATGCGGTGGGGTTCCCGCCGCGCCGCCGCGGCCGTCACCGCTTTCGGGAACGCCCATATCTTCCGCGCGAGGGCCCGCTCCTCGGCCAGCCGGAGTTCGCCGAGGTCGGTTTCGTTCGGCGGCTCGGCCGCGGCCTCTTCGCCGGCCTCGGCCTTGACGCTCTCCACCCGGGCGTGGCAGTATTGGGCGTAATAGACGGGGTTCTCGGGCGTTTCCCTGCGCGCGAGCTCGAGGTCGAAGTCGAGGTGGGCCGACGGCGTCCTCATAAGCAAGAAAAACCTCGCGGCGTCAACGCCGATATCGGCGACCACTTCGCGCATCGTGACGATGGCGCCGGCGCGCTTCGACATCTTGACCTTCTCGCCGCCCTCGACCAAGTTGACCTGTTGGGAGATGATTATCTCGAGCCACCCCTCGGCCAGGCCGAGGAGGCGCATCGCCGCCAACATCTTTTTAACGTGGCCGTGATGGTCCGGCCCGAGGACGTCTATGACCTTCGCGAAGCCGCGCGCGCGCTTGTCGAGGTGGTAGGCGACGTCGGCGAGGAAATAGGTGGGCCGGCCGTCGGCGCGGACTATAACGCGGTCCTCGTCGTCGCCAGCGGCGCTCGTCCTAAGCCACCGGGCGCCGTCCTTGACGTAGGATAGGCCGCGCTCCTCGATGACGCGTTGGGTCTCTTCGACTTTGCCGGGGTAGAGCGAGGTTTCATAGAACCAGTTGTCGAAAGAGACGCCGAAGTTGTCCAGGTCCTGTTTTTGGCCGGCGATTATCGCGCGCGCCGCGGCGGCGGCTACTTGCCCGGCGTCGTCGCCCGGGGCGACCTCGGCCGTGTCGTAGAGCCGGCGCGCGAGTTCTTTTACGTATTCGCCCTGGTAGCCGTCGTCGGGGAAGTCGGCCGGCTTCCCCATCTGCTCCGCGAGGCGCGCGGCCACCGATTGGCCGAGGAGGTCCATCTGGCTGCCGACGTCGCAGACGTAGAATTCTCTCTCGACGGCGTAGCCGGAAAACGATAGGAGTCGGGCGAGGGCGTCGCCGAAGGCCGCGGCTCGCGCGTTCACGACGTTCAGCGGCCCGGTCGGGTTCGCCGATACGAATTCCACTTGGACCTTCGCGCCGCCGCCGGCGTCGCCGCAGCCGTAGCCGTCCCCCCCTTGCGCGCCGCGGCGACGGCCGCGGAGAGGGCGTTGTTCGTTAAGCGGGGGTTGACGAAGCCGGGGGCGGCGCTGTTGGCGGCGGC
>CAZJNB010000182.1:0-4798 GCA_964547385.1 uncultured bacterium | reverse complement strand
GGACAATTTAACCTCTTTAATTGGGAGAAAGTTTCGCCGGAGGTATAATAATGAAGACGCTAATGTTCACCACCGTCCTCATCACGATAAACTTATTCGCCTTCGCGCCGAAGGCGGCCCTCGCCGCCGCGGCGGGAACCGCGGAAACAGCGGCGACGGCCGCTACCGCGGAAACCGCGGCGACCGCCGAAACCGCCGCTACCGCCGAAACCGCTTCGGCCGCGCGCGAAAAAGACAAGAGTAAAGAGGAGGCGGAAGACCGCGTCGTCTTTGGCCGGGACTTAATCATCGAGGAGGGTGAGGTCCTCAACGGCGACGCCGTAGTAACGGGCGGCGACCTGACGGTGAACGGGACCGTTACGGGCGACGCCGTAGTAACGGGCGGCGACCTGACCGTCGGGCCGCACGCGATTATCGCGGGCGACGCCGTCGCTACCGGCGGGAAGCTAACGGTCGCCCCGGGCGCCGTTATCAGCGGCAACCGCGTATGCGTTGCCGGCGACATCCCCGGCGTAAAGAAGCTGAAGTTCTTGGGAGAATTCGGCGAGAAGGCCGGCGGCGTGGGCGACCGCGTTGTAAAGGCCGTATCGGAGGTCGTCTTCTTCGGCTTCTTGATGTTCCTGGCGTTACTCCTCACCGTCTTCCTGCCGCGGCAGTTCGCCCGCGTCGAGGAACACCTATCGGGCGACTTCCCGCGCTCGGCGCTCGTCGGCGTCGCCGCGTTGCTCTTGTTGCCGCTCGGGTTGTTGGCCCTCACGATTACGATTATCGGCATCCCGGTGGTCGCCCTCGTTATACTCGCGACGCTCCTCTCGATGTTCGTGGGTTACATCGTGCTGGCGCGAGTCCTGGGGCAGAAGTTGCTCGGCGAGCGCCACGTTATGTTCCAGGTCCTCGTGGGCTTGCTGCTCCTGCACGGCGCGGCGCTCTTGGGCGACATCATAGCGTTGCCGGGCGGCATCGCCCAATCCATCGGCGGCGTCTTCACGGGAATAGGATGGGTCATCTTCCTCGGCGCCGGCTTCATCGGCCTGGGCGCGGTCGTCTACTCGCGCTTCGGGAAACGGACGCTTGCCGAGACCGAGAGAGCACGGGAGACGCGGAAAGCCGCTCGGGCCGAAAAGCCGGCCGCTCCTCCTCCGGCGAAAAGCGAATAACCCCCGCGAATTATCGACCAAAAACCCGGCCGGGAGGCCGGGTTTCTTTTTTACAGTTGTTGGCTGTTAGGGCGAGAAGTCGAACTTGTAGCTGAGCGCGGTTTCGCCGCCGGCGGTTACTTCGATAATGCGAGGAATTCTTCCACCGTCAAACCGGCATCCCGTAATATCATTTTCAATATCTTAGGATGGAGTATTCTTTTACCGTGAACGGGGACCGTTACCCGTTTACCGGCGCCGTCGATATATATCGCGTGCGAGCCGCTTTGGCGGGCGCGTTCGAATCCGGCCTTTTCCAACGCGCTAACAACCTCGCGCGCCGTTACGCGAGGCAACTTCGCCACTAAGCAGAGACCTCGACCTGGGTAACCGCGACGACGTCGTCGCTCGGTATTCCCTCTCCCCGGGCAAGCCGGTCGGCGACGTGTAATTCCACGGCGTCCTTAATGTTCGCGATGACCTCTTCGAACGTCTTGCCCTGCGTATAGCAGCCCTGGAGCGCGGGCGCGAACGCGATGTAACCGTCGGTATCTTTCTCGACGACGACGCCGATCCGGTATTTATCCATAACGGTCCTTTATTAGGCCGATAAGAGAGTTACGGCGAGAAGTCGAACTTATAGGTGAGGGCGGTTTCGCCGGCGGCGGGGCCGAAGCGAGCGCCGCGGGCCGCGCCGGTAACGGCGCTCTCGACCGCGGAGTTGCCGATGGTGGAGGAGACGACGTGGGCGTTCGTTACGGCGCCGTCCGCGGACACCTTGATGCTCACGATAACGTGTCCCTCCAGGCCCGGGTTCTTGCCCAGCTCACGACTATACGTGGAACGGACGCCGCCCAGGCCGCCGCTCAAGCCGGCGGTGATGGCACCGCCCGAGCGGGCCGGGTCTTCGGCGCCGGCGCCCTCGGCCCGGAGGAGGCCGGCGAGCTTGGCCTTGCCGCGCGACGTCGACATCTTAGGTTGATATTTTTCGGGAACCTCGCCCGCGAGCTTCTCTTTCTCGACGCGGGCCTTTTCGATTTCCTTCGAGATCTCCTGGGCCTTCGCCGTATCGCCGGTCTTGAGCGCCTCTTCGAGTTGGTTCGTGAGTGCGCCGATACGCGTTTCGAGGTCGGAAATACGGGAGAGTTTTTCGCTCAGCTCGCGGCCCGGCTTATATATATTAAAATAGTATAGCGGCCCGCCGATGAGCGCCGCCACTACGACGACGCCGATGGCGGCGAAGATCGGTAGGCGACGCCGGCGCCACAGCGTTTTGCCCATCGACTCGAGTTCTCGTTCTTCGTCGGCGAGCCGTTCCCGCTCGGTATCGAGGCGCGCGCGCTCCTCGGCCAGACGGGCCATCTCCCGTTCCTGCTCTTCGGCGGCGCGCCGGGCCGCTTCCTCGCGCTCGGCGATAAGGCGCGCGACCTCTTCTTCACGCTGGGCGGCGAGACGGCGCACTTCCTCGTCGCGTTCGGCCTCGAGCTGTTGGCGTTCGTGTTCGCGCTCGGCCTCGAGCCGCCGCAACTCCTCTTCGCGCTCGGCGACGGCTTGCGCCAACTTCTCGCGGAGCTCTTTTTCCTCGGCCTCGAGCTTCTCGCGTTCCTCGCTAAGGACAGCCCGTTCGGAATCGATGCGCTCCTGTTCCGCGGCCCGGCCGACGGTCGTAAGAGCTATCGGCGTCTTGCCGGTCCTTACGCTCTCCACCCAGGCGGCGAAGCCCCCCCGGGCCTTCTTCTCGTGCGCCTCGTCGAAGAGCGCCTTCAGGTGGACGACGTTCTCGGCGCGGACCCAAGCCTTTTTGCCGGCCACCCTAATATAATCGGTGGACCGGAAGCGACCCTCGTCGATCCAGCTCTTGACTTCCTCCGCGGAGAGGGGGCCGTGCTCCGCGCCGTCAACGCGTAAGAATACTTTTACTTCTTCATCGGCCATAGTTCGCCGTTCGCAAATTGCCCATAGTTAGAACGCGCCAACGTAACATACGGCTTAATCTAAATCAACCTGAAAGGCGCGGTTACGGATACCAGAAAAGGCCTATGGTAACGCCGAAAGACATATAATTATCTGCCTCGACTAAACGGTCTTCATAAGTAACGGCCTCGCCGCCGAACGCGGCGATAAAGCGGCCGCGAGTATCCACGCCGTAGTTCTCGCCCAGGTAATATTCCAAGCCGCCGCCGACGTAGGCACCCACGCGGAAAGAGCGATATTCTTCGGTCCCGGCGTCCCCGGGAACCTTGGCGGTGCCCACGACCGCGGCGGCGCCGCCGCCGGCGTACGGCATAAGCGGCAAGAACTCGAAGCGATAGGCCGCGCCAATCAGGACCGGAACGATACTATACGACGCGTTCGCGCCGCGGAGGGGTTCCTTCGCGGCGTGGCCGAAGCGGTAGGGGACCGTTAGGGCCAGATTGAGGTAGGGCGTAAGGCCGTAACTAACGCGGACGTCGGCGATAGCGGAGGCGCCGGCGAACTCACTATAATCGCCGACGGGCATCGCGAAGCCGGCCGCGGCGCCTACGCCCCAAAAGGACGCGAACGCCGGCGCGGCGAATAAAATTAACAAGATAACGTATCGCATTTCCTCCTCGAGCGATTAGCGTAGCCGAACGCGGACTTCGACCCCATATTCATACCACAGCACCGACTCAAACGCAAGGGAAGCCGCACCCTTCAAAACCCTTGACTTCGGCCTTGCGTGTAAATATAATTGCCCGGGCGCCGAAGTGGCGGAATTGGTAGACGCGCTAGATTCAGGATCTAGTGAAGGATTACTTCGTGCGGGTTCGAGTCCCGCCTTCGGCAAAGTATAGCTATGGATAAAATGAATATACGCCGGTTCCCGAGCATCGCGGCCCTCGCCGCGGCGGCGGCGTTGTTTGTGGCCGCGGCGACCGCCGCGCCCGCGGCGGAGGACGACCTCGGCGACCTCCTGTTCCGCGGCCAACAGTCCCTCGCGGCCCGGGAATGGCCGGACGCCATCGACGCGTTCGAACGCGCGCTCGCGCTCGACGGCGTCAACGCCGACGCGTTACGCGGCCTGGCCGAGGCCCACGAGGGCGCGAGCGATTGGCGCGACGCCCTCGATTATTACGACCGCTTACAAAACGCGTCGGGCAAGAACGCGGAGACCTCCTATAAGATAGCTCTCTTGGCCGAGAAAGTGGGCGACCGCGCGCGGGCCGTTAAGGCCTACGAGGACGTCGTCCGCCTCCAACCCGACAACCTCAAGAGTTGGCGCGCGCTGGCGGACCTCTACGCCGCGGCGAGCGATTACAAAGACCAGGCCAAGGCGCTGGAGCAACTCGTGAGCGGCGCCGGCGAAACCGCCGACCGCCTGGAGCTCGCGGCCCTCTACGAGGAAAAGCTCGGGCGGGTGGACGACGCCGTCGCCGAATACGAGCGCGTCCTCCGCGGCGAGCCGCGCAACGCCGAGGCCCACCGCCGGCTGGCGGCCATATACGAAGCCCGGGGCGACCACGTTCGGGCCGCGGAACATTTCGAGGAGCTTACGCGGCTGGAGCCGGACAACGGCGACGCGTTCTGGGGACTGGCGCAAGCCCGACTCGCCCTCGAAGACGAGTTCGGCGCCACGAAGGCCCTCGATATAAGCCACATGCGCCTTGCCTACAAATGGTACCATATGATGTTCGCAATGG
>CAZJNB010000181.1:0-4798 GCA_964547385.1 uncultured bacterium | reverse complement strand
CGTTCGGCGCGATGTCGCCGGTGCGAGCGCCGACCTCCCTCTCCTCGTCGAGCCCGTTGCCCCGGTATTCGCCCGCGGCGACGTCGAAGATGCCGACTTGGGCGCGCGCCAGCGCGCCGATGCCCGAAAGGGCGCCGAGGGTGATGTCCTCGGCCCGCGCGAGCTCGTTCAATTCGGCCAAGAGGTCGCCGCCGGGCGCGAGCCGCCGCATTATAACCCGTTTGATTTTGATGCCGCCCACAGCTCGTCCTTTCGCCGTATAAATATAACATACGCCGCCGCGGCGCGCAAAGCCAAACCGTCGCGGCGTATTTCCCTTTTTGGCACGTATAGTTTGTATTATAATACCGTTGCGTATTACATATATACTACGAGATGCCCAAACCTTTTGAAGTAATAGAAGTCGCGCCGGAAGAGGTGGGCCGCTACGACGCGTTCCTCGCGGCCTCGCCGCAGGGGACCCTCTTCGCCGGCGGCCGGTGGCTGGCGCTTTTGGCCGCCCACTTCCCCGGGCGCGTCTTCGCCCTCGCCTTCGCTCGCGGCGGCGAGGTCCGCGCGTTCGTGCCCGTGTGGGAACGGCGCTCGGCGCTCGGGAGCGCGACCGCGGACGTCCCGCCCCTCACGCCCTATTGGGGCCCGTGCCTCCCGCCGCCGGCCGGCCTCCGCACCGAGCGGCTGAAGGCCCGCGACCACGAGGTCCTCGCCGCGGTCGCCGCGGAGCTGTTGCGCCGCTTCCGCTTCGTCCGTATGGCCTGCCACCCGAGCCTGGGCGACGTTCGGCCCTTTACGTGGGCCGGCTTCGCAAGCTCCGTCCGCTACACCTCTAAGCTTCCGCCGGCGTCGCCGGACGCGTTCCTCGCGACGGTCTCCTCAACGCTTAGGAATAAAATAAAACAGGGCGAAGGCCGACGGGTGGAAGAGAGCACCGACGCCGGGCCGCTGTTGCCTTTATACGCTCTGACGTTTGCGCGCCAGCGGCTTAAGCCGCCGGTCCCGCGGCCCTTCCTCCCGGACCTCGTCGCCGCGTTCTGCCCGACCGCCGGAAAGCTCTTTTACTTACGAGACGAGCACGGCGACGCCGTTGCCGCGCGGCTCCTGCTGTGGGACGGCCGCGCCGCCTACGACCTCCTCGCCGCGTCGGGCGAGGGCGGCCGCGGGCCGCTCGGCGCCTACCTCTTCTGGCGAGAGATTTCGGCGGCGTGGGAACTCGGGCGGCCGCTCGATATGGTAGGCGTCAACGTCGAAGCGATCGCGACGTTCAAGGAGGCGTTCGGCGGCACGCTCACGCCCTACTACGTCCCAAGCGCCTACCGTTCCGTCGTCAGCCGTTTGCTTTTGGCCGTGGGGCGGAGGCTGTCGCCGTGATAGCCTTCGCCGTCGGCGAGTCCAACCTGGGCGCGAGCCGGGCGCGCCATACGTTAACGGAGTTGGCTGTAATGGCGCGCTTCCCGCGGGCCGTGGGAACGCCCGCGGCGACGGTGGTCTACGGCCGCGGCTCGCCGCCGCCCGGCCCGAAAATTTTCATCCCCCACGAGGCCGCCCACGTCGCCCGCGACGTGGCGCCGGATTATTGGCAGGACGGCGACGTCGAGGTCCCGGTCCTTTACGAGGCCGCGGCGCCCGAAGGCGAGGTCCTCGCCGCGAGCGCCGGCGGCCATCCCCTCCTAAGCCGCGCCGGCGGCGACGTCTACTTCGGCTTCGACCTCGCCCGGGCGGCGGATTATTACTTGGGCGGCCGGGGCGAAGTGGGATGGCCGCGGGACGCGCACGGCCGGCCGTCGTTGGCCGGCGCGCCCGCCTGGCGCCGCCGGACGTTGGCCGTCGCGGTCGTCAATCATTATGGCGCGTTGCTCGCGACAGCGATAAAGGCCGCGTGCGCCGCGGCGGGCGTACCGGCGTTGCGGTTCAAGTATTGGCCCGACGGCGCGCCGTTCGCGCTCGCGCTGAGCCACGACGTTGACCGCCTGCGGGCGCCCACACGGCGGGAGATGGTGCGTTCGTCCTTGCGCTATGCCCGCGGCGGCGTCGGCGCCCGCTACCCGTTACGGGATATCATCCGGGGGCCGGCGCCGCTCGCGCCGCTCCCGGCGATTCTATCGGCCGAGGAAAAAGCGGGATGTCCCTCGACCTTTTTTATCGGCGCCGCGCGGCGCGGGCCGTTGGATTACGCCTACGACCTCGACGACGTCCGGGGCCTACTCGCCGAGTTGCGGGCGGCTGGCGGCCGGGAGGTCGGCCTTCACGCCAGTTATTATTCCTCCGCCGACGGCGCGGGGCTCGCGCGGGAACGGGAGCTTCTCGCCGGCGCCGCCGGCGAAGAGGTCGCCGGCGTCCGGGGCCACTACTTGCGGCTCGCGAGCGAGGCCGGCCACGCCGCGGTAGCGGCGGCGGGTTTCGATTACGACGCGTCGCTCGGCTTCGCGACCGCGGTCGGCTGGCGGGCCGGCTGTTGCTTTCCCTACCGGCCTTTCGACGGCGGCGGCGACAAGCCCTACGGCTTTGTTACGGTCCCGCTGGCGGTTATGGACGGCGCGCTGTTTCAACATAACCGTCTTAGCTACAGGGACGCCGAGAGGGCGGCCCGAGCCGTTATCGACGAAGCGGCCGCCGGCGGCGGCCTCTGTTCGCTCCTGTGGCACTACCGGGCCTTTCGCGGCGGCGTCTTTCCCCGGTGGGGAGATTGCTTCGCGTTTTTAATCGCATACGCCCTTAGCTTGGGCGGCGCGGCCCTGAGCCATCGGGCAATCGCGGCGCGCTACCGTTTTAACGCCGGCATCCGCGTCCGGCGCGATGAAGGCGGTGGCGTCTCCGAAATCCTATTCCCGGCCGAAGCCGCCGGCGACGTCGTCTTCGAGGTCCCCGAAGGCTGGAAGCTCGCCGCGGGCGCGGTTCAGTTTCCTACGAGCGAGTCCTTTCGCGTAGCCGCCGGCGTTAAATCGGCCGCGGTAACCTTTGCGAGGAGAGACTAAAGCCGATGTTCCTTCCCCGGTTAAGGGCGCTTATAGATTACGACGCGTTGGCGGGCGTCCTCGCGGGCGGCGAAGAGGCGACGACGGACGCGGTTGCCGCGTACGAAGAAGCACTACGGGCGCGGCTCGGCGCGGCGCGCGTCTACGCGTTGTCGTCGGCTCGGGGCGCACTCGCCTTGGGCTTGAAGCTCCTGGGCATCGGCCGGGGCGACGACGTAGCCATCCCGGCCTTAACGTGTTCGGCGGTGGCGGACGCGGTCCTTTCGTTGGGGGCCGTCCCTCACCTCGTGGACGTGGCGCCGCGGCATTTCGGGATAGACCCGCATAGTTTGCGTCGCGTCCTGGCGCGCGGGCGGACGCGGGCGATAGTAACGGCGCCGCTCTTCGGCGTCGTCCCGCCGGCGGCGGAAGTCGCGCCACTCTTGGCCGGCCACGGCGTCCCTTTATTGGAAGATATCGCCCAGTCTTTCGGCTCGGCGGCGGCGGGACGGCCCGCGGGTTCGACGGCGCCGCTCGCGGTCCTTTCGACCAACTACGACAAGCCTTACACTACCGGCCGCGGCGGCGCCCTGGTCGTGAACGAGCCGGCGTTGGTAGCCAAAGCGGACGAGCTCGTCGCCCGGCTGGCCGTTCAAAGCGGCGCGGCGGCGGAGACGGTCCTGAAAGGGCTATTGGTAACGGACGGCATTTTCGACGGCCGCCGCTACCGGCCGTTCGCGTCCGTAGATTTGGGCTATATATACGCCCGCGCCGAAGGCGACGCCTACGACCTCCGTGAGCTGGTCGCAGAGGGCCCGGCCGCGGCGGCCCGGCACGCCTTGGCCGCCAAAGCGAAGTTGATGCCGGACGAAAAGCCGCCGTTCGCCCGTCGGCTTATCCGAGGGTTCTTCCCGCGTTCCGCGGTACCGGCGCTCGGGACGACGAAACGGCTTGCGCCATTGCTGGCGGCTGTAGGCTCGCGGCATCTCGAGACGGTGGCGGCGGAGGGCGAACGGCGGCGCCGTCTGGCACGGCTTTTCGATGAGGCCTTCGCGAGCGGGGAAGTAGTCCGCGGCCCGAGGTGGGGCCACGCGGAAGACACGCCCTGGCCGCTCCGGTATCCCGCGTTCGCCCGCGTTAGCGACCGGCGTTCGGAGATAATCCGCCGTTTGGCCGCGGCCGGCTACGAGGCCGGGCCGTTCATATACCCGCGGCCGCTCTCGGGTCAGTTCCCCTATTATAAGCTCTGCCGGCATACGGGTCGGTATTTGCGGGGCGCGTGGCGGGCGGCGGCGGCGCTCATCAACCTTCCGCTCCACCAGGGCGTCGGCGAAGAAGATGTCCATCGAATGGTTATGGCCATCCACGGATGAACGCCGTCGCGGACACGAGTGCCGGCGGACGAGAGGTTAAACCTCTCCCGAAGCCCGAGTGATGGAAGGACGGGCCCAGCTGAGGATCGCGGTCGTCGGCATGGAGGAGTTGCCGGCGCTCACCGCACGGCGGCTCCGCGAAGCGGGCTACGCCGGCGCCCGGGCGTTGGAAGGCGTGCGAGGGCCGGCGTTGTTGCGAGCAATAAGGCCTTTCGACGTCTTCCACGCGGTCTACCCCACCTATTATATCAAGTGGCTCCCGGCGCTCCGGGCTTTGGGGAAAAAGGTGGTCTTCCATTGGATCGGCTCGGACGTGCACGAGCTCCGCGGCCGGCGCGGCCGGCGTCTCCTGTTCCGCGCGACGCGGGCCGCGGTGGGCCTCCATATTGCCGATGCGCCGTGGCTTATCGAAGACCTCCGGGAAATGGGCGTAGCCGCGCACCTCGTCCCCACGATATCGGACAAGATGACCGCGGC